>JAKBGP010000074.1 GCA_021833045.1 Thermoplasmata archaeon | reverse complement strand
CTTCTTAAAATACTCCACGCCTGCAATCAAGGTACATTTAGAGGGAAATAATGGCAACGGAAAGACAACAAAAGAAAGGTAAGGACAAGTGGAGAGAGAAGGTCTGGTATTCTATATTGACGCCAAGTTATATGGGCGAAAAGGAGGTAGCAACCAGTCCAGCGATAGAGCCTTCAGTCATGATTGGACGCAAAATAGAAGTTCCGATTGCCGATTTAACAGGTAATTTCAAGAAGACTAATGTTAAAGCCGTGTTCAGGGTTGAAAACTGTCAGGGAAACAGGTGCACAACAGTATTTGAGGGTCATTATATAACTGACGATTCGATAAGAAGAATGGTCAGAAGAAGGAAAGAAAGAATTGATGAAATATCCAGAAATATTACCAAAGACGGTTATATTCTCGCCGTGAAGGTAGTTGCTGTTTCAGACATTAAGCTTATATCAAATAAGAGAGCAGACATTAGACTGGCAATTCACAAGTTTTTGACAGAAAAAGTTACCTCTTCTACTTTGCAGGATCTTGTTCCCTACCTTATAGGGGACGATATCGTGAATGACCTTGCAAAGGTTACAAAGCAGATCTATGCCGTAAAGAAAATAGAGGTCAGAAAGTCCGAGGTCCTGGGTTTCCAGAAGCCCCTGCAGGAAAGCACTCCACAAGAAATTGTTGCATAAACGCCGGGGTGGCTCAGTTGGTAGAGCGTCGGACTCATAAGTGAAAACTGAGAAATCCGAAGGTCTCGGGTTCGATCCCCGATCCCGGCATATACATTAACATCCAATATTTTTATGCAAACCAGAAAAAACAACCCAGTTACAAGATTTTTTATATCAGCAAAACCTATTGAATTGAATTAATGGCTTATTATAGAAGATCAAAAGGTGGAGGGAATAAACCAGGTCCAAATAGTAGTTTTCGTTCCAGAGATGTTCCAAGCCCGGAAAAAATCAAGAAGTTGGATATGAGGAAGGAAGAGGAATTCAGATTCTTGCTGTCTAAGGCAATAGAACCACTTCCTGACAGCCTTCGTGGAGCAATAAAGGGGAGTGTCTATTCCATTGCTTCTCGAAAAGGAGTTAAGGAAGCAAAAGAGTATATTATGACCAAGAAGAAAGAGGGTGCTATCGACTCACAGATGGAGCGAAAGTTAATAGATCTTGTTTTCGATTATAGTAAATACAGATAGATGGAAGATCTAAAAACTAAATCTGAGAAATATCTCAATATAGAGACTGAAGCAATGAATAGCATTTCTATTGCTGTTCCAGAAAACTCTGCTCTTCATATCATTGCGCTGGATTTCCTTAAGATGGCTAAAGATTATTTCAGCGACGCTAAAGCGTTTTATGATAAGGCTGATTATCTAAATTGTATTTCGGCAGTAAATTATTCCTATGGATGGTTAGATGCCGGTGTACGAATGGGCATCTTATCTGGATCCGGGGATCATAGACTTTTCGTTCACTACCGCTAATTTTTCTTCTTAGAAATTCCTCGTTTATTTGCCTGTAGTCATTTATTAGTTTCGTTTGAAATTGAAATGCCTGGAAAATATCTCTAGATTCAGTACTAATAATATGCCATTAAATTGTGTATAAGATAGTCAGTGCATTGAAACTGATCACCGCAATTCGTTTAATTAGCTGCCTAAGTAAAACGAGTCAGAGTGCACTAAAAACAATAAATATGGAGAGTATCAGGATACACATTGGCATCTAACATTAAGGTAACTTTTATTGGAACAGGGGGCTCATTTCAGGCGATTGGCCGCAGCCTGCCTGCAATATGTCTGCAGATAGACGATATCCTGAATCTGCTTGATTGCGGAGAAGGAACGCTTAAACAAATGATGAAGAGTCAGATTTCCTTTATGAAAATAGACAATATTTTCATAACTCATTTCCATGGTGATCATTTCCTTGGTCTGCTTGGCCTGGTGCAAAGCCTTTCCTTCAATTCCCGGGATAAACCACTTCACATTTATGGCCCACGTGGAGCCTTCCGCATACTATCAAACGCACTTTCTGTCGGCTACTACACGTTGGGTTATGAAATAGTAATACATGAATTGAACCCGGAAGAAACATATAATTTTGGGAAGTTTATTCTAAAAACACATCAGAATGACCACCCGGTACCAAGCATAGCTTATTCGTTTGAAGAACCGGATATGCATAAAATAGATCTGGAAAAGTCATTAGCTATTGGCTTTCCACGCAGAAGATTAGAGGAACTCAGAACAAAAGGTGTCCTGGTCATAGATGGTAAGACATACACTATTGAAGACGTTTCATCTGGCATTAGGAAAGGCAGAAAGATAGTCTATTCCGGCGACACCAGACCGAGGGAAAATATGGCAGATTTTGCGCGAGGAGCTGACGTCTTTATCCATGACACAACAACCGATTCCTCACTGGAGCCCAAGGTAAACGAGTTTGGTCATACTTCATCGCGTCAGGCTGCAGAAATTGCAAAAAATGCGGAAGTTGGAAGATTCTATTTATTTCACTACAGCCCTAGAGTTGATAACCTCGATCGTCTACTCATCGAAGCCCGCAGCATCTTCCATGAATCTTATTTGAGCAGAGAATTGCTGGAGTTCGACGTGCCTGTCAAAAGATAGTTGTTAGGTTTCAGTAGCCCGAAAAAATTTCAACCTGTGTGTTTCTTTGAGGTATCCCCATCTCCTGAATAATTTTTCTCAAATCAAAGACCATCTTTGGGGGGCCAGCGAGAAGAAACTGGGCATTGTTTACATCGAATTTAACTGATGTTTGTATCGCAGACCCGTTTATTTTGCCTACCCTGTATTTAACGAGGCCATGGTTACCGCCGGCAAGATAAGGAAAAAAGGAGAACTCTTCCCATTCATCTGCCATTTTGAAGATATCGGATGCAAATGCAACCTCTTCCAGTTCTAGATTATAATAAAAAAGGGCCGTCTTCCTGTTCTGGAGGTTATGGTTACCTATTATAATCGGAAGCAGTGCGGTTATACCAATCCCTGCAGCCAACAATACGAAATTCGAGTAATTCGAAGACGCTCCAAATGAACCAAGAGGCCCAAAAGCGACATATTCCCTTCCTATTGGATCGCGAATGAGCTTTGATTTGAACTCTGAGGATCTTATTCTGGTTGCTATCTTGAACTTTGATGGGCAGCATGGCTCAGGTATTATTGAAAAGAACCGCATTCCTTCGACTTTGTTCACATCATAGATTTCAGGAATTATTATCTGTATGTGTTGCCCGGGTTGAAACGTGAGTATCTCATTACAGGAAAAAGTGAAAAGCATTGTGTCCTTTGCAATGAATTCTCGATTTTCAAGTTTTATGGGAAATTGGTTTGGCATTACCAAGTATGACCTCTATATTTTAAGGCTTTTCCTTTATATTCGATATTAATTCAATTAATCCAGAAGTTTCTCGACAGTTTCTCAAAAACATTTTTTTTAGGATCGACGATTTTCAGACCATGTAAAGGTCATGTGTTGTTAAAATGTTGAAATCATGAAACCTTATTCAGCTAATGGTTAATAGGAGTGTTTTATAAGCATGACCTGATCTGATCTTCATGAAAATTGTTGGAGGAATCTTGCCGTACAAAGATAAGGAAAGAACGATTGAACAATCTGGGACAGTCACCTGGTCATGGTTTAATAAATCCTCAGGAACAGTAAAATGGACTCTCGAAAATAATTACAGTGTTACCACAACCTTTGTACTGTTCAGGAACTCATATTATTTTGGAAATGCTTTCTGGCCAGTTTATTTGCACAATTCAGCTTTCAAGGTAAAATTTTTGACCAAACCTGAAGTGTTGAAAGATGAGGGGGCTTCGATCAACTCTGCTCCGATAGCAGTTGTAACCTTGAATAACAAGCCGATCATCTGCTTTGTGTTCACTCTTTCACCCGGACAGACATGGTCAATTCTCGAGGGAGGTTTTTCCACATCCACTCCGCCAAGTGGATTCCAGTTGCTTGAAGCAGTATATCAGAGCACCGATGAGTTTTGTATCAAATATGCAGAAAGCCAGGTTACGGATTGGGATAATCAAACTGGAACTTCATTGTCAGGCTACTCTCCAAATCCAAGTAATTTTACTGTTGCCCTCTTTACTTGTGCTGGAACTTATGTTTCTCTCTTTAATGACAAAATAGAAGAAGGAAAATGCTGATTATGAAATAAAATTCTTATAAGATTTAATCACACAAATTATATGATCCCCTTTATTATTCTAACATGTGAAAGCCGGTGAAATTTCAGCGCCTGAATTACTGAAAAAACTAGATAGCGGCGATGTTCAGATAATTCATATTTCTTCAAAGGAATCATTTGAGAAAAAGAGAATCAAAAATTCTATCTGGGTGCCATTTAATCAACTTGAGAAACTCGACTTTAGATTACTTGACAAGTCAAAGACACAAATATTATACTGTAAAAATAGAAGTTGTATGTCCGCGAAGCTGATTGGCGATTTACTTGCTGATAATGGATACCAATGCCTCGTATATGCCGGGGGAATTGAGGAATGGCTAAATTTAGGTTTTCCTTTGGGTTAAATATATACAAAAATGATTTATCAGAGGTACTTCCTTATCCTTAATATTTTGATCTTAACGCCGCCAAAAATTGAATGAGCTTCAGAACCAATAAGCATAATCTCGCCCTTTTTGTCCGAAAGTTCTACTGTTAACCCTATGTTCTTTAGAAATGTAGATACCCTATTTAGAAAGGAAAGTTTTCTGGCTTTCCTTGGAAATAAATGGATCAACCCCTTAATCCTATCCGGGTCACTAACTACAAAATTCAGTCGTGTGCCATTGATTTGGAGATTTCCAAAATCAGCAGAGTTAACCCTGATTTTCACGCTGCCGGAAACGTTAGAAAGTAATTTAGAGGTTATAGCGCTAATCTTACTGTCGCTCATGTACTGGTCGCGCAGTAAGGCTTACTTTCCCATTTATAACAACGTTTGCATTCATACCTGGTAATTTGACAGTAAGATTGTCGAAAGCAAATTCCGCAGTACTTTTAGTTCCCTCAATCGCCTTAACAAAGCTTTCCATTATAGACTCTTCCTCGTCTGCCATAATAGAGTATTCCCATATCTTATATTAATGTTTAACTATTTTTTTCTAAGGATATTTCATAACTGATTTAACTTTATTCTTCCTTATAAGCTCTTTATCCATAAATTTATAATTTTTATAAATTGAAAAAGTATTTTAAAAATCCAATAATACGCCACTGTGCAAAAAGGAGTACCGCGCAAATCTAACGAGATATTAGGGGTTTTGGGAATTGTTGCAATAGGGGTTGTGGTCATATATCTGGTCCAGCTGCTTGTTTTCCCTTTCCTCGAGAAGACTTTCCCTATACTTGTAAACTATGACAGATATCTCAAAGATGCTTTTGCGGCCGTTATTATATTTGGATTTGCAGTCATAATAGTAAGAATCGTTCATCGCACGATAGAGGTTGCATCTCAAAAAAGTAACAGAAGGAATTATCGGGGCCTCTACACAATATTCAGGGCGATAATTTATGGCTCGGCAATAGCCGCGTTTCTAGCTTACTTAGGAATCAGCCTGGAGGGTGCCCTTATAGGGGGAACAGTTGGAGGCTTGGTAATATCCTTTGCGCTACAAAATACGATATCCAATCTTCTGTCTGGATTGCTTCTTGCTTCTGCGGGAATTATAAAACCAAAAGACAACATATCCTTCTATTCATGGCTATTTGATAATCCTGTTATAGGTGAAGTAAAAGATGTCAAACTGCTAACTGTTTCTGTTGAGACAATTGATGGGAATACCACCGAACTCCCGAACACTGGACTCCTTGGATCGTCCCAGTTTACGAATCTAACAGTAAACGGAAAGATCCGCACTGTACAGAATGTGGCCATTCCTGTTGATGCGAATATCGGAAACATAATGGATCTTGCCAGGCAGAAGATAGAATCAGCAATGAAAGATCTTGGCGTTACGAAGTTTGAGAGTTACTTTTTCACCAAGAATTTCAATTCAAACGTTATAAAAGTTATATTTGAGTTCAACGATATTTTAATGTTCAACCCAATAACTGACCTTATTAATCGCTCATACGAATTTGCATACTGGGAGATGAAAAATATGACTCCGCAGGGAAACAATATAATTCTTGGTTTTCCAGTTGATGTACCGATAGATGATCTGATAAAGGAAGGTGATAATGTTTTACGGGCTATTTCTGATGGAAGCGGGATAACTCAGTTCAGTTCGTATTTCTTTGCAAAAAACTCAGGTGTTAATACAATTAAGGTTGTTTTCTCAATGAAAAATGGTGCTTCATACGATTCTATCGCGCATTCTATTAATTCATCATACGAGAAAGCTTATACGACCCTGAAGGCAAAACAGTCCGCTCACAACCCGACATGATTTAAATTCCCTGAATGGATTGGGAAACCACTTACAATTATATAGAGGAACAAACTTCGGTATCGGGAGGTATAGTGAATGTTCGTTCCGTTTTGTTATGGCGACGATGACGACGATGACGACGACGATGATGATGACTTTTAATCATCAATCAAAAATTTAAGCCTTCTCTTTTGAGAAGACACTTCTATTTTGTTATTTGATAAAAATAGGCACAGAAATAAAATGACAGAGATTTTTGATCTTTTAAATATAAGGGTTAGAGATGCAGTCAAACAGAGAGGTTTGCTGAGTGCCACTCTACCACAGGAAAAAATTATACCGATCGTCCTAAAAGGAAAGAATGTTCTTCTTCTGGCTCCAACCGGGAGCGGAAAAACAGAGGCTGCCGTTCTTCCTATCTTTAGCAGGATTGTCGATGGTAACTTTCAGAAAATCTCACTACTTTACATAACACCTCTGAGGGCATTAAACCGTGATATGCTTGCCAGGCTTCTGGAGTATGGCAATGCATCTGGTTTAAGTGTAAAAGTGAAACACAGTGACATCTCTGCCAGTGCGAGACGGGAAATAGTTTTACAACCACCCGATGTCCTCATCACAACCCCTGAATCCCTTCAGATCATGCTCAACGGGAGAAGATTGAGGGAGATAATAAAGAACGTAAAATTTGTAGTTATTGACGAAGTACATGAACTGGCCCAGAATGAAAGGGGTTCACAGTTTTCCATCGCACTTGAAAGGCTCAAGAAACTATCCGGGGGTTTCCAGATTGTGGGTTTATCCGCTACAGTCGGCAATCCACACCAGCTTGCAAGATTCATTAACCCGTCTGGTGAAACTGAAATAGTGAATGCTGCTTTAAAGAAGCAGATACAGATAGAATGCGAGATACCAGAGATTGGTGATGAGGAAATTGTCAATAAAATGGGTTGCGATCCACAGTATGCAGGTTCTGTTGTAAGAATTTGGAATTTGATCAATACACATGCAGGAACGCTTGTTTTCGTCAACACAAGAAGCACTGCGGAAGATATTGTGTTCCGTCTGAGGATGTGGCTGGGGGAAGTGCCTGTTTTGGTTCATCATGGCTCATTATCCCGGGAATCAAGGGAGACGGCAGAAAATGATTTCAAGTCCGGGAAGGTGAAGGCACTTGTCTGCACATCGTCGCTCGAGCTTGGTATAGACATTGGGATAGCTGATCTTGTTGTACAGTTCAATTCACCGAGGCAGGTGAACAAGATGGCCCAGCGAATAGGTAGGTCCGGGCATTCACTCAGTAAGATTTCCAGAGGAAATATAATCTGCAATGACTCAATAGAACTTGAGGAAGCTGTTGCGATTGCTACGCTCGCTGACGAGTCGCATTTCGAAAATATAACAATAAGAGACGGTTCCATGGCCACACTGGCAAATCAGGTCATGCTTGATCTTAATTATGTCAGGAAGGCTGAAATTGACGATATTTACAAAACGCTATGCGCAGCCTATCCTTATAGAGATGTAACAAAGGATCAGTTTCTGGAGATGCTGCAGTTTCTTTCTGACATAAAGAAAATATGGATAGATAATAATACAATAGGGAAGAAGGGCAGCATACTTTACTATTTCATTGAAAACATATCAATGATACCTGGTGAAAAAAACTTTAGAGTCATTGATACTGTTAACAAGAAATTCATAGGAACTTTGGATGAGAGATATGTCGTAAACGAGGTTGAGCCCGGTTCTTATTTCGTAATGAAGGGATCCACCTGGAGAACTATCAGGATTGATGATGACAGGATATTAGTGGAACCCTTTCCAACACCCGCGATCGCTCCAAAGTGGTCTGGCGAGGACATTCCAGTACTGCCGGATGTGGTTACACGAGTGTCTGATCTTCGTGAGGGTTTCGATTATCACAAGATCGTGAAACCGGATTCCAGGAGAAAACTGGAGGAATGGCATAACGGGTTACTAGCAACAAGAAACAGAATAATTGTGGAGAGCAGGGGTGGGGAGATAGTTTTCCAGAGTCTTCTTGGAACAAAGGGAAATTTCGCTTTTGGCGAGATTATGGCCAGCCTTTTTACAGCAATAACCGGAGAGAGTGCTGAGATGGATTATTCGCCTTACCATGTTTATTTCAGGCTTTCAAGGCATATCTCATCGAGGGACGTTGTTGGTCTTGCGAAAAGGATAGAACCGGACAAAATAATGTCTTATATTACGGGGCTTGCCCGGAGAAGCAGATTCTTCAACGGTGTCTTCCTTTATGAAGCGAGAAAATTCGGGGTTGTATCAAATAAGTCTGATCTGAGCAGAATAAGACTGGATAAGATCATATCTGCTTATGAAAACACTGTGCTTTTCAAGGACGCCATCAGGAAAATGGTTTCCGATTACATGGATATTGAAAGCCTGAAGTCACTGCTTAGGATGCTGGATTCAAGCGATACAGAAATCATAATGAACGAAGATCTTTCTGAATCTTCCAGATCGTTCCTGACACACTATCTTGAAAGGGTAATGCCGATAAAGCCAACAAAGGTAATATTGGAAGCTGTCAAGAACAGGCTTATGAATGAATCAATGATGTTGATCTGCACAAAATGCAGGAATATCAGGACTGGTAAAATCAATTCGTTTAAATCCTTAAGATGCAATGTTTGTGGAAGCACTTTAGTTGCCGCCTTCTCCGAATATGAAAGAGACAGAATCTCAGATGCAATAATGAACGGAAATGACAGGAATACCGAAAGAAGAATAATTAAAAATGCGCATCTCATTAAAGAAAAAGGGATGACCGCACTGATTACGCTTGCGGCACGAGGCGTCGGGACC
>JAKBGP010000073.1 GCA_021833045.1 Thermoplasmata archaeon | reverse complement strand
TGGCTGGGATTAATTTTCTCCAAACCCCACTATAGTAGAGAACGATGGATCGTCTGCACCATTCTTCATCATTTCATACACAACCAGTGATGCTACCTCTTTCTCTGTCATCCCCTCCTTAAGCGATTCATGTACTTTCCCTATGGAGTCACTGGCTATTCTGGCCGCTTCTTTTATATTGCTGATCTCCTCTGAATCCTTTATGATTCTTGCTTCCCCTATGGAAACAGAAATATCAACAAATTCTTTGTCTGGTATTATCCTTAAAAGGTTTTTGTAACTTTCCAGCGTAAGGGAAGAATAATTGAGACCGATCGTATTATATTTTGAGAGATCCTGCCTCATCATTTCCTCATATTCCTTCATAGAATTGAAAATCTTTGTTTCAATTCCAGTTTTCCTTGCTGTTTCTTCTTCAAGAACTGATGTATATATGCATGCCTTATCCTGTGTAGCGATAATGTATGAATGTTCAAATATTCCGCCATGACTCTTGGTAATGTATTTGAACGTTTTATCGATGGAGTTTTCACCCGCGTTCAATATTAGTATTGCTTCAGCTTCCCTTGCAAAATTGAAAAGGTCTTTGTATGCCATAATTCTACATATGTTGTAAGTATATATTACCTCTCAGTCGGTGAAATATGGGAAAAATTATATTGCATTGTTGAAAAAACTATGTCAAGAATTTACTGCATACGTTGAAAAATTCCTGAGACTTGTTCAGATATACAGCATGCTTACCACCCTTTATCACTTCAAGCGTACTATTTTTAAGGCCCCTGATGATAGATTCGACACCATTAAGTGGTATAATATCGTCCATATCACCCCAAATGAATAATTTCTTGCATGTGATACCAGGAAGATTGTTCTGATGAAACCATGCAGGAGATACCAGTATCATACTATTGATCCTGTCACTGCAAAACGACCAGGAATCAATCAGGATTCCACCTCCCATTGATGGGCCAATGGCTGTGCAACTTTTTACACCAACATGATCAAGGAAAGTGCAGATAAATTTGCCTGCATTAAGAATTTGACCTTCTTTGATTTTATATTCGTCAAGAGGCTCGGATTTTCCAAAACCGGGATAATCGATGAGAATCACTCTGTAACCCATTGATGAGAATTGTTCAATGGCCCCTATTTTTACCCAATCAGCGGAGGAAAAGGAATATCCGTGAAGAAGAAAAATGGTTTTTTCCTTTGAAACATCCCCAGAATCAATATAAAAGATTTTTTTCCCCTTAATATCAAAGTAACTTCCCTGAACCATGAAATTGCATGAAATCTAAACATATGAAACTTTTCCTATTATCATTCATGAAAATTCTCTATTCGTATATTGAAATAAACCTGTTTCAGAATTCGTATTTCAGCCATGAATTGGCATATTATAAAAGAAAAATTTTATACGTGGGATAAGCATGCTTAAACACTTAGTAACATTTTGAATTACGGTCTCCGTGAAGCTAATAATTCCATGAAATCCATGGACAAACTGTCACAGATCGATCTCATTTAGACTGGGAATCATTCTGAAACATCTTTACAGAAATGATAGATGTTTAAATCTCAACATTGATGAGATTGTCATGATCAAAACAGAGTTCCTGTTGAGTGTGTATAACTTTTTCCACATATTTCAGTAAAAAAGTTTTGTTCTTTGTTTCAATCTACTTGGGAGAATAATTATTGTGTTATTGTGAAAAGTCAGAAATGAATCGCATACCAATTTTGTTCATTGCATAACACTTCAAGCATTGTAACAAATAAAGTTAAAGAATAAAGTTGTCATTTAATAAAATGAAACTTTTGGTGATTGGTGGTGGAGCAGCAGGCATGTCAGCTGCTTCAAAGGCGAAGAGAGAAAAACAAGAAATAGAGGTCAACGTGCTAGAAAGTGGTAATTTTGTCTCATATGCCCAGTGTGGGATACCTTATTATTTGTCAGGGGTCGTTGAGAAACCTGAAAGTTTGGTTCATTATCCCATTACAGAATTTGTGGAAAATAGGCATATTGGAATCATGACAGACAAATCTGTTGATAAAGTGAATTTCGTGGAAAAGAAAATTCACCTTAAGGGTGGTCAGGAGATCTCATACGATATTCTTGTGATTGCCACAGGTGCATCTCCTAGGAAGAACCAGTTTTATGGTATGAAAAATGTATTCTTTATCAGGAGTCTTGACGGGGCAATTGAAATCAGAAAACATCTTCATGGAAACAACATAGCTATAGTTGGAGACGGTATTCTGGGAATGGAAATAGCTGCGGAACTTTCTATCCATGGAAAGAGCGTGACTATGTATTCAAAACACAGTTCACTTTTCCCCATGGTTGATTCAAGAATTACAAGCGATATGATTGACTACTTTAAAAAAAAGATAGAAGTAAAGCTCAATTCCCTGGTGGAAGACATCCATGAAAATGGTGAAACACTCAGGGTGACTGATTCAAACGGTACGATTCTGCATCATGATCATGTGATATTTGCAACAGGAATAATTCCAAACACTAAATTTTTGGAAGGGAGCGGCATTAAAATAGATGAAACCGGACTTATTGTGGTGAATGATGAAATGAAGACCTCCATAGAAAATGTTTACGCCGCTGGAGACTGTGCCACTTCATTCAACAGGATAACTGGAGGGCATGAATGGCACCCACTTGCTCAGGTTGCTAACAAGATGGGTAGGGTCGCAGGATCAAATATTGCAGGGAAGATTATGCATTATAAGGGGGCACTCGGAACAACCCTCGTCAAACTCTTTGACTATGAAGTAGGATTCACAGGCCTCACTATGGAGAAAGCAATAAAAAATGGGTTCAACCCCGGGGAAATATTTGTTCAAGGCTTGAGCAGGGCAAAATATTACCCGGGAGGTTCACAGGTGAAACTCCTGATGGTATATGATCATGACACAGGCAAAATACTTGGCGCCCAGATATGTTCAAAAGATGGAGGGGCATGGAGACTCAACACACTGGAAACTGCAATTTATTCTGGTATGGATATGGAGACGCTTTTCTATAATGATCTTGGATACACACCACCGTTCAGCCAAGTATGGGACCCCATAATCACAGGGGCAAGCCTTTCCATGAGGGATTGATAGGCGCATACCAGTCTGATTTCATGTTCAAGGAAACTCTTGGATTGAATTTTTCCCCATCATACTCCATTCCAAGGAAGGCACAGTTCAGGAATGTTCTTGGCAATGGATCAATATTTATGAAATCCTTAAGAAAAACAGACATTGTTCCCCCATGAGAAACAATCAGTATATTTTTCCCGGTAGATTCCTGAAAAATTTGCTTGAGTGCGATGCTGACCCTGGCAATAAAAAGATCTGATTTTTCAATTTCAGGAATTCTGTCGAAATCTTCGGATAGAATTGTGCCCACATTTGTACCGAATTTGTTCATGATATCATTGCTGGTCATATTCTGCACTCCGTCCATCTCCCTCTCCTTAAGATCAACAACTTGAATTGCCCTCATGGCATTCTCCGGCCCAATAGAATATGAAATTGTTTGGATGCACCTTTTATGAGGGCTTGTATAGATTGCGTCAAATTTCAGTTTTTCTATTCTTTTTCCAATCTCTTCTGCCTGCCTGATACCATTCTCATTCAATCCTTCATAAAAATAATTACTCCAGTATCTTTTGCTGTTGGACACGGTTTCACCATGCCTGAGGAAGAAAATGTTTCCATAATGGTTCTGCGACACCATAGAGTATGAATAAGAACCTTATATGCTTGAGCAAAAATAAGTCAATGTTTTATGGTTTCCCCAATGTGATGGAATTTTCCACCGTGGAAGACTAATGGTTTTTCGCCATCGCTGTAATATCCTTCCAGAACAATTCCATTGAATGCGGCATGATCACCAACCCTGAATTCACTTTCAACCCTGCACTCAAAGGCGCAGATTGCATTCTCAATTAATGGGGGCTTGATCATGCTTGATGAAAATACCCTGAATTTACCGGTGGAGAATTTATCTGTATCCCTGATGGAATAATTTCCTGCAATATGTGCCAGTTCTCCCTGCCTTTCAGAACAGTAGCTTAGTCCAAATTCACCGCTTTTCTTGATCATTTCATATGAACCTCGCTCATAACCAATAAAAATTGTTATCATGAAAGGTTCAATGGATGAACGTATGGTCCATTCTGCAGACATTACATTTATTCTGTCATCACTTGATGATGTTATTAGGGCCACTGTGGTTGTGGAAAAATTCTGTGCTTTTTCAATGTCTTTTATCACAAACATCTCATGCTTCATTGAAAAATAATTTTACGGTTTTATCGGATGTTTTTCATATTTTCTGAATGCAACTTTCTAAGTTTTTCCATTTTGGGCGCAATGACAAACCTGCAGTAACCATGTTCCGGATTTTTCTCGAAATACCTCCTGTGGTATTCTTCTGCAGGATAGAAGTTCCTGAAATTTTCAACAGATGTGACAATTGGTTTTTCGTAAACTTTTTCTTTTTCCATTTCAGATATAATTTCCAGCGCAGCTCTCTTCTGATTTTCGTTTGTGTAGATGATGATTGATCTATATTGAGTTCCTACATCAGCTCCCTGCCTGTTTAAAGATGTTGGATCATGTGTCCTGAAGAATATTTCCAGAATCTGCTCTGTAGTGATAGTTTCTGGATCATAGGTTATCTTGACAACTTCTGCATGCCCTGTTTTTCCTGTGCAGACTTCATTATATGATGGGTTTACTGTAGTGCCTCCGGAATAACCAGGTATTGCTTCCTGTATACCTTTCAGGCTGTTGAATATTGCTTCAGTGCACCAGAAACAGCCTCCTCCAAGAATTATGTTTTCCATTGTTACTCCCCCTTCCTGAAAACAAGAGAAATTGAATTAACGCAATGCCTGATATTTTTCTGCGTCAGATGTTCTCCTGAAAATACATGACCAAGATGTGCACCGCAAGAATTGCACTGTATCTCAATTCTGTAACCATCCCTGTCGGGCAATCTCTTGACAGATCCGGGTATTTCATCATCAAAACTTGGCCATCCACATCCAGAATTAAATTTGCTTTCAGACTTATAAAGGGGAGCATCGCATCTCTTGCAATGATACACTCCTTTTTCAAAAAAATCGTCATATTCACCAGTGAAAGGCATTTCCGTTCCCTTGTGAACGATTACTTTTTCTTCCTCTTTGTTTAGATTCTTATAACTCATAATCAGTTATAACAAATAGACATTTAAAAAATGGTAAAAAATTGTTATATTCATAAAAACACAAAAATATTTCCCTGAACCTGGGAAAATAATAATGGAAAATCAGATTTTCTCGATGAACTGATTTGCGAGACTCTGGATGTGTTCTTCTTGTGTGATGTCATGATGCTTTGATACATGTGCCCTCATGTGTGTTAGTATGTCATCCTTAGAGTCTGCTTCTACATGGAAACCACATTTATGACCCGTGTTCTCACACCTATACCTGAATTTTCCCATGTGTTTAACATTCACTGGCATTATAAATATTTTTCTTATCTTATATTCATTCAACTATGTCAAGATAAGTTTTTTCTATACTGTTAACCGGTTCAACCCATTTTACTTCCATCCCTAAGTTCACGAGTTTCAAAATGATATCCTTGTTGCTTTCATCATTCTTCGCAGTTATTGTTGCCCAATCAGTTCCATTTTCCACTACTTCTATTCCAGCATATGACAGAGCATTTGAGTCCAGCGACCCTGAGAATGTAACTTTCATCAGTGAAATATCCCTCTCATTCTTCATGTCCACCATTTTCTTTCCATGATTCATTATAATCACCCTGCTGGCTATTTCCCTTGCCTCACTGATTAGATGTGTACTCATGATTATAGTTTTGTTTTTCTTTTTGTTTATATCCACAATAATATCTATAAATTCCCTCATTCCTCTTGGATCAAGGCCAAATGTGGGTTCATCAAGTATCAGCACGTCTGGCTCCATCACCATTGCACAGGCAAGAGCAAGTCTCTGTTTCATCCCCCTTGAATACTGTCCGCATTTCCTCCCAATATAATCATCCATGCTGAGCATCCCGGAAAGCCTTTCAGTTTCGGATTTTATTTCTTCTCTGGATGCTCCCTTTACCCTGCATACATAGTCCATGACCTCTTTTCCGTTGAGATATGGGTAAAATTCCGGCAACTCAACTAAAGGCCCAACTTTCTCAAGTGCACTCATAGGATCATGTTCAACTATCACTCCTCCAATCTTCACGGTCCCGGAGGTGGGATGAACAACGTTTGTTGCAATTTTAAGAAATGTACTTTTTCCTGCCCCATTTGGCCCAAGCATTGCTATGCATTCACCCTTCTCAATATTAAGGTTTAAACCATCCAGTGCTATGATTTTCCCATAGTTTTTTGAAAGATTATCAACTTCAATGATTGACATCATTTCACCTCTTTTCTCTCAAAAATAACTGCGGTTATGCCTAGTGAAACTATGAAATACAGGAACATAACAAGAGAACAGAGAATAATAAGGTGATAAGATGCAGGATAAGGATTGCTCCCATTTGTACTGATGCCAAAATAAATATCAATATAGACCCTTGACGTTATGCTTGCTGCATTGTTGAGAAGGTAATACGGGGTAACTGAATAAAGAAGTTCAATCATTATGGTTGCAGCGCTGAAAACTAAGAGATATATAATGAGTGCAGTAATGTATGCATAAGTGTTTTTGTTAAACAGGCTGCTAATTAGAAAAGTCATAGCAGAAAAGGATAGTACAAATAGAAGTGTCAGAAGAAAACTGTATAGCAACTGTATAATGAGCGTATTGAATATATACTGGAATACAGCAGCCTCGAATAATGTATAAGTTATAACTATTATTGATGTAACCGTAACAGATGAGAAAAATTTTCCTAGGAGAAGAATGATTCTTGGGATTGGAAGGGTGAAGACATGAAGTGCAGTTTTTGTTTCAATTTCACTTGATATGGATGGCGAACCAAAAAAGACCGCAGCAAAAGCAGGGAGAGACGAAAGGACAAAACTCCACAAATACCCGAGTATCTTCTCCTTTGCACCCGTTCCGGACATGACAAAATTCACTGATTGCGCAAACCTGTTCAGATCGTTAAGATACTTGAATGAAAGATATGTAAGAAGGCATGAGACCAGTATCGCCATGGAGAACATTAAGTAAAAGCTCCTTGATCTGTAGTAATTCTTTAGATAGTAGATGTATGTGTCTTTGAAAAGAGTAATCCTGCTTACCATGATTGATGATTGCTGAAAAATATTTAAGATTAGGGAAAAATTTCATAGAACTATGGGACAGTGTACCCTGATCTGATGAGATTCGCGATTACTATTGCAAAATCCGCACCGAAAGTTGTGTATCCTATCGAGAGTTCATATGAAGCGCTTGTTGAAGTGGTTGTGGAATTAATTATACTTATGGTGCTGTTTGAAAGTACACTAAGTGCTGCCATATAGGTCGTGATTTGTGTTTTTTCAGTGGCATTGGTATTTAAGAATGTGATATTTGTTGTAGTTACACCCATATTTCCATAAATGGTCAAAGAAGGAATTTTTGAATTAAATCCTGTAGTTCCAATTGAAGTGTAATGTGAGAGATTCATATAAAATGATATTCCATTTCCAGAAAGCTCCAGATACTTGACTCCACTTTTCATGTATGTCCCAAAATGCTCAGCGTTGATTGATGCTTTTACTGAGGATAGATTTCCAATGATCATGTAATTGGATTCAACGGGCGATATATAGACCGATAGATTTGTGCTTGAGTTTGCAATTGTGGTGAGACTTCCATTCAATCCTGAGTAGGGGCCCTTAAGTGATGATAAGTTAAGATTTATTCCATTCACAGAATATATTGAAAACCCGTAATATGTGCTATTGAGTTCTGTAACATTAATGGATGTATTCACAGAATTTTTGAAGCCTGTGCTTACACTGGAATTGAAGAAAGATTCAAATGATTTCAAGTTATAGTTGATAATTATAGCTGAAGAATTGTTTGCAGCATATACATAAAGAGAAGTTGTGCTGTTCTGATAGTGAACAACCCCGTAAGATTGCTGTGGAATGAAATTTGTCATAGGCACCGTGCCAGGTGCATAGTATGTATAGGCAACATAGGCTGTTGGAACGCCAACACCAACCACTATAATGGCAACTATTATTGCTTTAATAAGTGGGAGCATATATAGTCATGTAAATACAGTATAATAAGGTAGTCTCCATAATTGGATACCATTGAAATTTAAAGATTATTTGCCAGATACAATTACCTTACATGCCCGAGTGGGGTAATCTGGATATCCTGAAGGCCTGCGGAGCCTTAGATCCGGGTTCAAATCCCGGCTCGGGCGCCATAACAATGGTTTAGCTCCCGCCTTCTTTTATAAACTAAATTTTTAAATTTTTCAGAGTTTAAAGATTTGACATCTTTCAGCTAAGGTGAATTGGGAATTAAGTCATTGAATTTTATTTTAGACGCAAAAAATTTTATGTCATTTTCATCTATTTCACTCTCAGATTTATGGCAGAGTTTAGCCACTTCACATTCTAAAGATTTATCAAAACTGATAAAGGAAAAACTTGTCAAGTTTCTATTATATTTTCCTTGGTTAATGGTTAGAAAAAATTCTCTTGAATATAATCCAGGAATAATTTGTTTTTTTGGAACAGCTGGTTTCAATTCAATTCTTCCAAAAGTTTTGTCTTGGAGATTTTTGTTAATTTTTTCAATTTCCTTCGTTGGATCATTTCCATCGTGATCAAATATCACTGTTAAATGAATATTTTTGTTGGTTATCAAGAAATTAACAATTACATTATGAAAAAGACTCAGGACAAAGCCTTTTCCTCCCTCTTCTTCTATTAGCAAATTATGCTCACAATCTTTTCTACAAAAGCTCCTTAGGAGTTTAGTTTCTTCAACTTTTTTTTGAGGTTTTGTTCCCTGATTTTTATAATAATTTGGTCTGATGTTAGGAAAAGCGGTATTTTGTATTATTTCCTTAAGGAATATTCCATCATTATTTCCTTCTAACAGTATGAGCGCCTTCAATCAAATTCCTCTCAAATCAAGAAGAAGAACGGAACTATCCTTCTTTGCATCCTTATATGTTATGTTTTCTCCTATTATAGTGTCATTAACTTTGTTTAGTCTGAGTAATAATAGATTTTTTTCCAAAAATTCTTTGAGATCAGGATTTTCCTCTTCAAGGAGTGACTGAATCAAGT
>JAKBGP010000072.1 GCA_021833045.1 Thermoplasmata archaeon | reverse complement strand
GCATGAGAACGTTAAAGGATATCACGCCGCTGTGGCTTAGTTGGTAGAGCAGCTGATTCGTAATCAGCAGGTCGGGGGTTCAAATCCCTCCAGCGGCTTATATTACAAAATATTGGGTTTTTAACATATTACAAAGCGTTTATTTTCATAGCAAACTGATTTTCACTTTCCTGTAAGTTTACATGGAGTGAATAATGGATTTTCTCTTTATTTTCAAGCGTTTTCCATATATGTGTTAGAGTGATTTTTTGTCTAATTAATTATACATATTTCTACATAGAACATACATGACAAATTTTCACGTAGTGTCCAGAATTATGTGTAATCTTAAGGATACCTTTCCCTGAATATGTCCGTGATCTGATCCTTGCATTTATAATATCCCTTTATGACTCTTTGAGACCACTTCTCATTTAATTCCGCCACCCTGAGATATATGATCTTCGTTGCTGCACTTTCACCTGGCAGTGAGTCAATTACCTTTATTCTCCTCCTGATCTCCTTGTTCATCCTTTCAATTATATTTGAAGAATGCAGTGATCTCCTTATGCTCTCAGAATACTGGAAGTACGTGAACAGATATCCAGGCTTCCTTTCCATATTGTATACTGGTCTGGGATACTTGGAGGACCATTTGTCCTTGAATTGATTGAATCTGTTTATAGCAGAATCCTTTGTATCTGACAGGGATATACCTTTCAGGTCATGATCAATCTCATTCCTGTCAGATTCCCTTACATCGGATTCCAGATTCCTGCTTGCATGTATGGTGCATAGCTGGAAATCAGATCTTGGAAATATCTTACGTATCTCCTCGTCGAGTCTGGGCATGCCATCAACCATGAATAGAAGAGGTTCCCTTATTCCACGATTATAGAGATCCTGTATAATTGTGAAATATGTGTTGTGTTTCTTTAGAGGAGAGATAGAATCCAAGTATCTCATATTCGCCGGTTTCCTTTATACCCATTGCGAATATGACCGGTTCTTTCTCCACCGTATCACGCCTGAGAAAGAAGAATAATCCATCAAGGAATATTGCAATGTATCTTGGATCAAGGGATCTCTCCTGGAATCTCCTTACCTCTTCAAGTGTTGCCTCAGTTATTGCAGATATGGTTGATTTGGAATACCTGTTCTGGAATATTGTCTGCATAATCTCAACTGAGTTCCTTGTGGATATTCCCTTGGAGTAAAGGGCAAGTATCAGTTCATCTATTCCGATGGATCTGGAATAGGGTTCAAATGCTGCTGTCTGAAATGATCCTTCTCTATCCCTGGTACGTTGAGATCTCTTATCTCACCCATCCTTGTCTTCATGGATCTGCTATAATATCCATTCTTCCGGCCATTATTTTCCATGAGGAATACATCCCTTTCGGTATTCTTCAAATTCTCAAGGAATTCCTTCACAGCTTTTCCTGCCACTTCCGTTACAATTTTATCCATGTCTTCCATGTACGTTTGCCTCCTTGCTTGTCTTCAAGGAGGTATCCTTTTTCTTTTCATGAATTTTCTATTCATGATTTATATTTACACAGAATTCTGTACGCTATCGAATTTTTAGAAGTAAATAAAATGGGAGACAAAGGACATAGAGATGGCGACTCTGGCAAGTCCAAAGAGGAATATGACAGGGATAACCGGTCTGACCAGTTAAACCCAAACAACGACAAATACCAAGGCGATTAAGATTAAATCTCGCAAAATACTTTTTTTGCTTAGTTTTTTAAGTATAAATTTACTATAATATTAGTTTCATAGGGTTGATCAATGAAATCACTTCCTAATTACATGGCTTACAAGCACTTTTGAAATTGAATAGAATTTTTGTAAAAATAAAAAGTAGTATAAAAACAGAGCTATGTGGAGTTTCCCACTATCCTATGGATCACATCAGTTACTAGGGTATATGCTTCTGTTTTATCTTGCGACTTTTGACTCACCGAAATCCCGATTGGCACTTTGTCAGATGGCCTCAAGTCTACAACAAATGAACCGCCTTTGACATCATCTAGACTCAAAGTGAAACGAACAGAGACTAATTCAACACGATTGAATCTCGCTCTCTGTTCATTGTACCATTGCTCAAATCTCTGATAGCTCCCCGCGTCGTTACCAAAAGTATGTTGAATCCCAGTGGGAGCTGGATTTCCCTCTTCGAATGTTTCGATATAAGCACTATTTATCCTATCTAATCTATGCATTGAAAAAACTGCGTTCAAGAAAGCCATTGCATCTATGTTAAGCGAAGAATTTGAAAAACTAACTCCTGTCGGGAAGTTAGGCAAAATGACATCGGTCAACGCATATTCAGTTGCCTCAGGCATAGCTGATGGTATAAGAACTAAGATCGAATTGTCTGAATTTGAGGTGTATAATCTAAGGTAGAACGGTTTATAGTAGCGTCTTGGATTAATGGCTCTAGACTCTCTTTCCTTATAAGAGTTATATGCGCGCTTCAATTTTCTACCGGTAGCTAGCTCTAAATTCTTTGTGATGTCAATGTGGGGGCTACAGCTAATCAAATCGGGGGTCAATTTTTCAACTGCTCTTACTCCAATTACAGGATTGCTGAAGTCTCCCTCAGCTTCTTTCCAGACAGGCTGGTTTTGTAAGTTTACGTCGAAATCTCTAACGTTTCGAGCTTGAGCTAAAAATCGATTTGTGGCAACCTCTAAGTTTTTCAAATTCTGAAAAAATTGATCCCACGATGTCTTATTTATGCTCTTACCTATTAAGATTTTGAAACTATGCTCCATTATTCTCCCTTCGATCTTCTGAAAAAATAAGGAATAGCTTATAAATAAATGTTTCCCTCTTGGCTTTTTCAAACTATTTTTTTATTATGACAAGTTGGAGCATAATTTGAAGAATTAGTATAAGGGAAATACTAATACAATTGGTTTGGTCCCCTATTATGAGAGTGGATTGGCTTCTTAGCTATCATCACTTTTCTATTATACTTTCTTTCCATTCTTCATATACCTCCCTTGGCGCTTTATAATCTATTGCTGAATGCAGTCTCTCATTGTTATAGAATTCAATGAACCTGGAGATTGTGCTCTCTGCATTCTCAAAGGAAGAAAACTCGAACCTCCTTATCACTTCCTTCTCCAGTATGGAATTGAAGGATTCTATGTGTGCATCTTCCTTTGGAGTGGCAGGATGTATCCTCTCATGATCGATGCTTGATGATGATAAGAATAGTTCCACTGTTCTGCTCACAAACTGAGTGCCGTTGTCGCTTCTTATCCTGACATGGGATATCCTCTCTATTCCCCGATCCAGGAAAGCAAAGTCCATGGTCTTCTTCACATCATCAGAGGTGCAGTGATACCCAAGATATTTTCCAACGACCTCCCTGGTGAAACAGTCTATCATTGCAAAGAAATAGGTTGTCCGGTTCTCTCCCTGAATGTAGATGTATTTTATGTCCATTTCCCAGACTGCATTGGGTGCATTCACGCGGACAATGGATTCCACTACCCTCCTGGCGGGACTGCGATAATTGTATGTATGATTCAGAAGGCTGTTCTCTTTCATGACGCGGAAGACCTTCTTTCTGTTAATGTGGTATCCGGATCTCTGCAGGTATTTGGTGACCTTCTTGTAGCCATAGCATACAAACTCCTTGCCAAGGAGATCTCTTATGATGGCAAGGATCTCTGATTCTGGAACTATGGTGATCTCATTTCCAGAAGAGAGATCTGTTGTCCGGGAAGGTCTCCTTCCCCTCTTGAGATAAACCAATGACGGTTTTCTATAATAAGAGCTTCCAGGAATGCTGAGAAGAACGAGCATTCTTGTCACCGGGAGACCCCTAGATCTGTACTGATCCATCAGGATCGCTGCCTCCTCGTTTTTTTATATGCTTCCTGGAGCATTGATACCTCAAGCTCCTTTTCTGCAAGCATCTTCTTCAATCTCTCGTTTTCCCTGGTGAGCTTTCTTATGCTGGGATCGGAATTCCTTGTTCTCGATCTGAGGCCATCCACCCCATATATATCGAATACCTCTTTCCAGCGGTAGAACATTGATGGATCCACACCATATTTTCTGCATGTCTCAACAATCTGCCCCTTTTCCTTGATCTCGTTTATCAGGGCAAGTTTCTCCTCAGCTTTCCATCGTCTCCGCTCAGTCATTGCTTCCCCCAGGCCCCTTTCAATATTGCTTTTAATATATTACTATCCCTATTAGTCAATCCACTCCAATCATTTAAGGGGCCAGACCACAATATATAAGAAACAGAGACCCATTTTATTCCTCAAAAAAGTTAAAAACTTGCGAAATATTATGAATTCATGCCGAATGCAGAATATTTATTGGATGATTTAAGGCAAGGTTTACCGATTAGAGAAGGAGCAGAAGACTTTATTGTTGGGCACTCCTTACTTCTTAAGGTCTTTGAAAAAGCATTAAATGACCTTTCAACTGGAAAGATTACCTCTGTTAGCCGTTATTTATTGGGTCCTACAGGAGCCGGAAAATCCACACTTCTTATGGCATTAAAAAGCAAAGGTTTCTCGAAAGGTTTTGGAGTCAGTGAGCTGTATGGAGATCAACGGTCTGGAACACTGACGGAGATATCATATTTCGTTCAAGAGATTTTCAGATCATTTAAAGCTAAGATTCAGGGTGAGGTAAAAAACTGGCAGGGATTTCTCGATGAATTTTCTAATCATATCATTTTAGAAATGAAGGAAGAAGGGATGCCCGAAACCATCTTATTACAAGTGTCCTCAATAACAAAGAGAATTGATAATGTATTCAAAAAATTTCCGTTTGCTGAGCCAAGCCTAGTAGAAGCCGTAACGACGTACGTAGTTGCTAAGCATCAAGGAGGAGAGAAAGACATTAGGTCTATGCGAAAAGTTATAGAATGGTTTTTGGGAGAAAAATTGAGCTTGGCAGAATTAAGCAATCTTGGAGTAACAAATAAGATCAATGACAGAAATGCTCTCTCAATTCTTCAAACTGCCGTTTATCTATTGAAGGAGACAGGGTTTGCCGGACTAATTATCCTGATGGATGAAGTAGCTCAGACTATGTCTCAACGATTAGATACACAAGTAAAACGAAGTTTCTATTTAATTCAACAGTTAGTAGACAAGAGGATTTCAGGTGTGTTTTCATGTTTCGCTTCTTTGGATGAGATTATCGATGGAGAATATTGGCATTCTATTCCAGTTATGTCTGAATCTCTTCTGAGAAGATTGGGACTAGAAGATAATGACGATGTTAAAGTTCCAAATCCTTTTGGAGTTGCATACCAGATACTTCCTGTCAATGATGAAGAGTCAAGAATTATTCAAAATAAACTAATCGGTCTATACAAGGAAGTTTATGGTTGGAGCGATGAAAATTGTGGACATGCTAACGAGAAGTTGCAGGAATCAAAACAAAACGATTCCGAAGAATACCCTGGTGAAGTTATACGCAGATCAATTAAAGTACTAGACAGATTACTTCTAGAAGAAAATTTTAAGGACCCCCTGTAATTTGATTAAAATGACTCCAAGACTTGACAGAATGAAGATAGAGGAAAAAAACGGTGAAGAAGTCATATATAACGAAAGAACAACCATTCGAGTTAGGGCGTCGAGGTCTTCCTTATTCAACTTCGATTCATTTCTCCGCATTTCTGATGACATTTTGAACAATCCTACCTATTTTCTTAAGGAAGACTCACTCCAAAAAATAGGTAAATTGGTGATATATGCTCGTCAGATAGTCCTGCAAGAGGAAGCTCTTAGATCTCTAACTAAAGACAAGGACTTATCAGGGAAAGTCAGATGGCTTGAAACAGTTACCACGAAAAAAGTCGATAGCCTACTAAAGGAATTTACCACAACGTGCAATGAACTGTTCCCAGATTCAAGTGATGAGATCACAGAAGAGATTAAATTGAACTCCGGTAATAAGTTAACAACCTTAAGTAAGTCTCACAAGGCATTGTTTGATCAGAACCGTTGGTTTGAATTAGTATGTTATGGTCTAATTAAGCAAGTGGTAGGGCAAACTTCTTCGAAGTATTTGATAACAATGGATAAGGAATTACTGGGAAAGTCTGGTCTTTGGCATGAAACGGATATTATATTAATGACTCCTGATTTTTCCACCTCATTTGAGGTTAAATCCGGCAGATGGTTTAGGGACGATTTACTGAAGGTGTTGGCACAGAGAGATGACACTGGATTAGACGTAGGTGTTTTACTTACGCTCAATGGAAAAGAAGAGGATTACGAACCGATTTCGAAAGCTCATCCCATAAGAGTCTTCCCTCTTTCAAAGGGTCGAGAGAAAGAATTAGCAACATGGATTAAAGAAGTTATTAATTAAATATACACATCATTTTGCTCACAACCTGCTTATACCAGTAATCCGCCTGCTTTGCTTTTGCAAGATAGTGCATTGAACCAACAGAACTCGATGCTCTGCCTTCTATGAAATCCGTCACTCCTTCTGGCACATTGTTGTAGATGAGGAAGCTGTAGAACCATTTGCGAAGGTACTTGGGATTCAAACCATATTTGCTTATCTGGTGCGTCACGGTGTCAACGTGGATGGAGAATTTATGAAGGTCTGGAATTAACTCCTTAGGCATGTAAATGTAGAATGAACTCTTATGCCCTCTGTTATAGTGCGACTGGTATTTGGCAAATTTGTCATTGACAATCAACTTTGAAGGTTCGTATTCCTTGACCATCTTCACCAATTCAGTGATTCTTGCACCTGAAAAGGCAAGGAGTTTGAAGATTGTCTGGAAGCGCTTGTCCTTGAGTTGTTCGTATGCACTTACGACTTCATCGTTGGAAGGGATGTAGTTGTCCGCTTTGGACTGTTTTAGCGGTAGTTTCTTTTTGAATCTTGCCACCTGTTCATCGCTAACCAGAGATTTTTGGGAGAGGTAATTGAGATAACTTCTTTCCGCTATACTCTGCGTGTCAGTTATATTATCTGGAATATCGCCGATATCCTCGCGTATAAACCCTGTTAATGTGTTCATCAAGTCTTTTATATAGCCATAAGACAATCCCTAGGAAATCAGCCATTTTTCATAATCACGCTTGTGTTTACTGAATGCAGGTATAGACTGATGCATTCCAGAGTCTTGTTTCTCCAATATTGAAATATTACCTCTCACAAATTCCCTTAACTTGGTTTCAAAGAATCTGGACAGGTTCAAACCTTTGGATTTTCCATCCTCTATTAACTGTTCTTCCACATATAGCGTCACAATTTTTTTCATGTATTCACATATTACATTATTTGGTCTTTGTAGAACAAATTTGTTGTGGTTTTTTGCTTCATTTCCCTAACAGTCAATCCAAGTCATTGTGCAGATATTTCATAAGAAGATATCAATGGTTTAGTTCAATTAACGAATTGGTGCATTCTTCTCCCTTAGGGGTCTTGAATTATCAATCAGGTAATCATTTCTTCTTTTTTCCCATGCCTTTTGTACGGCTTTGGAAAAGCTGTGTTTTCGTTCAATGTCTTTCCAGTTTATTTTGACCCCATAACCACTTAGAATATTATCCGTAAGTCTAAAGTGTTTCCGTGAGTGGTTTGGGAGATATACCCCTAATAACCCGTTTCTAGTCCTGTCACCATATGGTCTTAGTGAAGCGTAGATCTCCCAGTCAACCCATTTCCTGCCATACGTATGCATGCCAACTAGCACAACCGTTACAGTTGAATTCCTAAGATGCTCTTTTCTAATTTTGTTGAGAATGGTATCATTATTTAGATGACCAAAGTCCCCATAAAGAGACTTGTCTATGATAGCGTCGCCATATCGTGATGCCAATGTATTCGCATAATCCTGGTCCTCGTCATGGTAGTAGCTAATGAATATCTTATGTCTGTCCGGAGCCATTTCACCCACTCTCTTTGCTTTCTTCTATTAATGGTTCTATTCCGGCTGCCGAAGCAAGGTATTTTGAGTATATAATGAGTTTTTTTCTTGAATCGTCCAAAACAGTTCTAAGTTCTTGATTTTTCTCCCAACCGTCTTCATGAGTTTTAATCGAAACTCCCTTTTCCCTTTGTTCCTCATAATCCTGCAGTAAAGGATGCCATTTAGATAAGATTGGCCTGAGTTCGTAATTCAGAAAATTCACTGCAAGTCTTGCCAAGGAATAATCAGCATCTTCATGGGTAGATGCAATGGATGGCCCATACTTTCGAAGCACTTGACGGGTTGTTGGAAATAGCGAATATAGGGAATTCAATGCTTCCCTAAGTATTCCCTCGCTTTTCTTCAACTCCACAACTGAAATTCTTGTGACTAACTCTACGTATAGCTCCCAGGCTGCCATTTTTTCTTGTTGGTCTGGTTTCCATTTTCCTTTTATATGAAAAAAGAGCAGATTAAAATCCAATTCAATCGATTCAAGTTCTTTTTTCATAAGTATCTAATTCAATTACACCATTTAGATGTGGTGTGGTTTTTACCGTAGCGGTCTCTGCTTAAATTTGGGGTGAAGGAGTAGCGCACAGAATATGCCCTATCTATCCATTTTCGGATATTGCTAGGGTCATTAGTCCAGTCATAAACGTAAGCATATGGTTCCGTGTTGTTGTTCTTAATAGCGTTATCGTATAACCTAGGGGGAACCGTACAAGCATCATACTTTTCTTTTGTGTAATCGTCTCTCGTTGGAAGAATTATCCCCAACAACCCAGAGCGTAGTTTATTTGATGAAAGACGGAGACTTGAGTAAATCTCCCAATCTACGTATTTTCTTTGCCAAGTATGCTGACCAATCAATACCACTGTTACAGTTGAATCTTTGAGGTATTCATCTCTAATTCGTTGCATCACACGTTCAGTGTCAGTATCATCATCAATATCACCAGGTTGAATTGACTTGGAAACTATTACATCTCTGCACATCCTTTCAAATTCATTCTTATAATCTTGATCTTCATCGTGATAATAACTCACGAAAACTTTATGCACGTCGGTCATAAACTTCGCTAGATTAGATACGGCCTACCTCCTTAAAAATATTTTCTCTGGGTGACCTGGGAAGTAATGATTTTCCAGTAGCCTTTTTCCCTTGTTTTAAGTATGGACGAATTGTAATTCGTAATCAGCAGGTCGGGGGTTCAAATCCCTCCAGCGGCTTATATTACAAAATATTGAGTTTTTAACATTTGGAAATTAGTCATTGTATAATATTCGCCTATTTCTTTGGCTTCTCATCAGATAAATCAATCTGTTCAAGACCTAATTTCCTGTAGATTTTGTCTGAGCTTATTATTTTCCCATTTGA
>JAKBGP010000071.1 GCA_021833045.1 Thermoplasmata archaeon | reverse complement strand
TAGTAAAAAATTTGCCCTGTATCCCAACAAGCAATAATATGCCGGAGAATCCAGATATTGCAAATGCGGAAATTATGAGATAAAATAAAGTTTCAGTACCGTTAGAAATTGATTTATATGTCGTCCCTAGAGCCAGTAATGTAAGTACCCTGATAAGGAGCAATATGATTATATAAGAAATTGAAGAGAATGTAAATTTGTACAGTCTCTTTATAACGATCTGATTTCTCACGCCCACTATGTATTTTTTTAGGTAGGCGAATAATCTACGCATTAAAAATGTATAAATAAAAATTGCAAGAAATATTTTTGATATTAACGGAATTCCAACATGACTGTCTATACCAAGAAATGTTGCAATTGATCTTTCAATGTTTGCGTTCAGGTGAATGCCTCTGGAATTCAGATAAAAGTATGTAATTAATAGGTACAGAATGAGAAAGAGTGGTGATATTATTCTAAATATTTTGTGTAAAGCCCTGATGTCAAGTTTTTGTTCTCCACTACCTTTGAGATCTCTATTCACTTCACGACCTGTGTCTTATATTTTCTGCTATTTCGATAACATTCTCCATCTCTACCCTTGTTATCTTGTCTGTTCCCCTTAGAGAAAAATTAACTGAAAGTGCTGATAACCTGTTTTCAAGGTTTTCGTCTCCCTTCACATAATTTTTTAGTTCGTCAATAGCATTAACAACCTTTCTTACCTCCATTGTTTGTATGTCTTTGATCAGGATATCGATACTGTTTTCTCTTCTCTGCTCTGGCTTTGTAGCTTTAACAGAGGGTTCTTCAGTATCACTGCTGTGAACGATTACACTGGTTTCCTTTTTCGCCTCGTTTATTTTACGTTCAAATATGGCATCAAGAGTTAACTCTCCCCTCCAAAGGTCTGAAGCTTGCAGCTCTACTGTTCCCTTTAGATGACCACTTGTTTCGGGGATCAGTCTTGATTCTAATTCTCTGTAATCGTTTATCTTCAGGTTTGACAATGATATTTTTGTTTGACCAACCACATCAAATGAGCCCAAAAGTCCGTTAAGATTTATGACAAGATTCTCCATGTCCACTATGGGTCTAATCTTAAACACCAAAGAAAACTCCTCTCCTTCTCGAAGTAGGCCAGAGAGTGAATATGAGACTGACATTTTAACGTAATTAGATGGATCGTTCGTAGAATCCACGATGGTAAAAATTGCATCGCGTACCATATCATTCAGATAGGCATAATCTCCGTTGTGCTTGAATTTAATCATATAATCTGGTATATTCAGTTTTCTGAGATTTATCCGCTCGTCGTTATCTGAATATTTGATCAACTCCTGAATGGCCTTTGTTGCCCCAACCCTCGAACACATTAAAATTATGATTGCTTTAATCTGGGGATCAGCTGAGTTCAGAGTTGAAAGGAGAGTTGATTCAAACTTCTTATAAATATCCGGCTTATAAGAACAGCATTCAAGAACGAATATACCTGATGATAAAGCCAGTTCTGTTTGATCTGATGACATGTTTTTTACAGCCTCTGGAACATATATTTCGAATTCGTCTCTCCATGACTGTTTGACGTACTGACTCATTTCTGTAAAACCCTTTGTTCTGTCTTCAATAACATCTGACTTGAATAGATTGATAAGCGATTCAAGATCTCTGTCCCTTTTCTTCTCTCTTTCTTCTTGCTCCAGCTTAGAAAGTGAATTTTGGAAATAAACTAAGTTCTTTTCATCAATCTTCCTGCTTTCTATTATGCCTCTTAAGGATATGAGCAGATTGCTAAGAAGTACCTCATCACTTGGATTTTTGAATGTTGACTCTATGAGTGTCCTGACATATTTTATGTTATTTCTCTCTACAGGTGTTATATCTCTCCTTTTCTCAATTTTCTTGCATTCTTTAAAAATTCTTGTTGCAAGTTCCTCCTTGCTCTTAAATATATTTTCTTTTGCCATTCTCATCCTCTCAGTCTGAATCTGCGCTTTTCAGTTGGTTCTTCATCACCACCTATCATTTCCACTATAATATTGTTGAGTTCTGGTGGAATTAGAACCTTTCTTTTTACCAATCCTTTCTTTACCTGCGTGATGAGATTGTACATCTTTTTCTGATCAAATACTTCATTGTTTTTTGCAATAATTTCTAAAACTTCCTTTAGGAATTCTAAATCTTCAAATTTGTTTTCAACTATAGATTCCTCAACCAGTGAGAACAGGTCTTTCCTTGCAATATCGAAACTCTTCAGAATGGAAATGCTCTGATCGATCTCTGTTGGCGTCATCTTCCTGCTTGTAGAATATTTTGACCACGTCCTGAAAAGTGTTGGTATTGTGGTAAATAAAGTTCTACCCATGTTTACGTTTGAATCACTTTTCAACATGTTTTCAACAAGAATCTCATTTATCTGTCCATAATTCGATAAACTTATATTCTTTAGGAACTGAACGAGATTTCTACCACCTACAGTATTTGGGTCACACTGTATCAGCACAGGCATCATGTTGTCAATTAGATCAGTGTCGTATCCCTTTGCCTTTTCCTCCTCAACGTTATTTTCAAGATACTTTACAGTAGCATCAATTAGATCGTCTCTGAATCCACTTTTTCTAATAATATCGCTTACTATCTTGAAATATTCTTCCTTTGGTCCATATGATTCCATGTTTGAAACTTTCAATGCTGTGTTAATTGCCATTGATGGCTCAGCATTGTTGCATATAGATTTTACTATCCTTGATATAAATATGTTGGCCAGAATTGTTCTATTACTACTCTGCGGTAAGTCGTCTGATTTTCCTATATCGTAAACTTTTCCTGTCTCAATTAGTCGAAAATACTCATTTGATACAGATCTTATGAGGCTATCTTCACCTGGAATTTCAACATTCTTTCCATTATAATTTATGATAACGTTTGAACTATTATCAGTGGAAGGGAGTGTACACACCAGATCGAAAATTGTTTCTTCCTGCGAAGGCGGATAATCATAGGTAGAATAAGTGAGTACTATCCATGGTGGAAAAAGACTTTCAAGAGTCATTATTTGCCTGAACATGGTAGTGATATCAGTGGATATAACACCAATTTTTATCTGGCTTTGGAAAATATTCAGGAAAATACCATAAAGTGCATCTCTGGAAAATTCTCGATTTTTATCTGATATTAATTCTTCTCCGTAGGACTGGTCATTTACATCTATCTCTATATTAACTACTGGAAGTTGCATAAAATTGCCATTAGCCAGTTTTAATTTTTCTATGTCCTTAACTGAAGCAATACCTTTCAAATGATGTCTGTCCAGTTCCTCAAGGTTCTTTCTTGCCTCGACAAAATTCTTAAAATCAAAAATAAGGAAATGACTCATCAGAGCTCCATCCCTTCCATGTATGTCTTTGCCTATATTTTTTACATAGTTCATTGCGACTTTTCCAGACGGTAATGTTAACAATCTTCTGGACTCCTTAAATGCGATGTTATTCAGACCGATTGGTATACTGTACTTTTCTATGTAGCTAAAATCCTCTTCACTTAATGAGGAACTCTGTGTAATGAACTGGTATCCTGACCTCCCTTTTTTTTCCGCCCAACCATAAAGGACCTGGTCTGCAACAATGCTAATTAGACTCATAAGTCTCCTACCTCACTAATCCAGTTTGCAATTAAGATAAAACCTGAGTTTAGTTGAGGATCGAAGTTTATTCCGTACATTCCACCCACACCAAGATCTAACTTTGGAACAATTTCTCCATTTTGATCCCTTTCAGTCTTTATGAATATCTTGAATGCTGATGGATTCTTTATGTTTTTTGTGATATATGCATAGGTATTTCTCAATAATTTTAAGAGGTCAATTGCTGAATAATTAAATACTGCGTCAGGAAGTGTATCTGTTTTCGTAAAAAGGAATGCTATGTTTGGACGGCTTTTTTTGTCCACCCTTGCATTAAGAATGGTTTCAATGATTCTTCTATATTGTAGATCCCGAGTAGCCCACTCACGGTATGAAGAACAATCGATCATTACCAGATATCCTTTTGCTTTCAGGAGGTATTCAAATCTTGTATTCATCAACATTCTCCTTACATTATCTGGACCTCCCTGAAGACTGTTAAACGTTTCCCCAGCAATGTCGTTTATCCGCAAGTATATTCTATTTGATCCAAATCTTTTCTTCTTCGTGAATTGAAAGACTACCTCACCAACCCTGTCTTTCGCAGTGAGTTCTGGGAACTTGTGTTCGGAAAATATCCTGTTTATATATTCTTCCATAAGGTCTATTCCACTCACAACATCTGCTTCCACGTTTATGGCCGCTTCAATGTCCTGCAAAAAATGAAAAAAGTATGCAAGGAATGTGGTCTTACCGGCTGCTGGTGGTCCAATTATGGCAATTGCGTCTTTCTGTTCATATTTAGTGTTTATAGTTGATACTGCATTTCTCTGCTGATAATTAGTCTGATTTTGACTGCTATTGACCTGTTGCTTTTGATTTGCTGACTGATCTTTATCACGGTTAAATTCAGGCTTGTACCCCTCATTAATAACCGGATCTCCTGCCATTGACATCGTATTAGTTACATTGGTTTCTGCAATGCCAGTATTGTTTTTGACAATCTTCATATGAAGCACCTTAGTTGTATGATAATTCACCATAAACAATAAAGCTATTAAGATTTCTGTGAATTCAATAAAATATATAATATTATAATTAAAAATTGTTGATCCTGACGATAAGATTACACCCATATATGCAAGTATAGAAAGTGTACCTACAACTCCTGTAGCACCTCTTATCCCGGGTGTAGATACTGACAATAATGTCCCAACCGATACTGTAAAATATATGGGATACCAGAGTATTTCAAGGTAGAAGATTTGAGCAAAGGAAGTACTATTATGCAGGAATCCTATTCCTGCTAGACTAACCAGTGTGCTGATAAACATCCCCAGTCCTGTTAGGAATGATACCATTACATATCTCCTTGAGGCTTTGGAAAAGTTATGATTTATGGCAGCAGTAACCCTTCTCATCCTTGAAATAGAAGATGAACTTAAAAACATAAAAATAAAACCGATATAGGGTATCATTGATAGAATCACATAAATTCCAGTTTCAACGGAACCACGGGAGAGGTTTCTATAATAAATCTCCTGAGAGCCCAGTATCTTCTTATTGGCCTCTTTGACATAATGACTTATTGAAAGATACCATGATAAGAGAATGAGAGAACACACTACCGTGAGAAATATGACTAATCCAATCTCTTCACCATATCCGAACTGGTTAAGTGGAATTCCTGGCATTATGTTAGCTCACCTGTGGACCTTTTTTTGTATTCCTCATCTTCGAGCAAACATTGCAAAAAATCCATGGAATGTAATGAAGATTTTGTATAAATAATCACTTTTTCTTGAATACTTCTTCATCCTGAACTTTTGACTGAATTCCAAGACCTTCTTTTTCCATTAACTTCCATACGTATATTACGTCCTTGCTACTGCAGTCTGTCATCTTTCCTATGGATTTCAATCTTGCAATACCTGAAATCTTCAATTCGTCAAGTGTCTCCCTTCTTATCTTTTCTATCTTATCCTTGCCTGGAGGTTGATCCTTTGCCATAAGTATATTACTGATCTCTACTGATTGACTGTTATTTTCGTTAAAATAAACATTACCATTTCTCATATCTCTGAGGAGTAGAAGGAAATTCTTGCTATCAACTCCATTATTTGATGAGTTCTTAACCTGATCAATCACACTATCTTCAAAACCATTTGGAGAGCCTATAACTGCTATAATGTAGGAATTTTCCATGTTGGAAGTTTCGATTAAAACACCCAGTATTCTTGCAAGATCAATATTATTAAATGGGTGCTGATCTATTCCTATTCCCATATTTCCTTCCTTTCTGTAAATCTCGGATTCATGAACATTATAAATAAAGGCCACTCCTATCCTGACATCATTCCTCAGAAACCTTCTCTTCTGGTAACGGTACATTATTGCCCTACTTTCTACTGCATATGTTCCATCTCCACTCAATTCGTACATTTCTGAGAAAGTGTTTCTGTTAATTATGTCCTTTACCTTAACACTTCCTTCAAAATCCATTCTTGGGTTGGAAAGTCTTATGGATTTTTCGTCTGTGAATAAGGATTCTGCTGTTTCGAAAAATGCAACTTCTCTTATCCTTGCCTCTTCTTCAGTACAGGCAAATGTGGAGTCAAAGGCTCCTGTTCCACTTTTTCCTGACACCGCAATGAGTTTTTTGAGCGTATTCAGGGTACTAATCTGCGATTCTATATCATTTTCCATTTTATAGTTTGAATCCCGGATCAGTGATCGAATCCTCTTTATCTCTATTTCCCTTAACTCTGGATTGCCAGATATGTCAGGGTCTGAATTGAGTCTACCCATTTCATTCTCCAGCTCGTTTATCTTACCTTTCATTTTAATTTCAAAGGTCTTCAATTCCTTCAAAGGAGACTCAATGTCAAAACTTTTAAGTGAAGCCATATCTCTGTTCTTCAGGAGTACTGTTGCCTCCATTACCTTGTTATAAATCTGATCAAGTTCATTTCCAGATAACATTTCTGTTAATTCATTCTCTATTTTAGATCTCTTATTTTCCAGGTCCAGTGAAATTTTCAGGACTCTTTCATAATTGTTAACAGTTTCTTAATCTGACCTGGATCAATCTGAATAAACGAAATGACACCTTCGGTAATTTTCTGGAACCTGTTTCTGTATTTTTCCTCCATAGCCTGAGAGATCTCCCCTCTAACATTCTTTCCTGATAGTATATCTATGGTGGAAAGGAAATTCTCCATATTCTCATTGTACCATTCCTTGATAAGCCTGTATATCTGATCATCCCTGTTTATTAGTAGTGTCCTTATGGACTCACTGTTCATTGAATCTATTTTTGAGAAATGTTCAAGTTTTTCCACAGCCTCATATTCATCATCAGTAAATTTCCTTACGTACTGTTCTATTTCCTGATCATCTATTGTTTTATTTTCAGATTCTTTCCTGAAAGAGAGTGATATCTTTAGCTGTGCCAGTTTTATATTAGCCAGAGCGCTCTTCGCCATTTCCATTCCAATTTTATCGCTGCATCTGGTTCCTATGGTTGAGTAATAGTTATCAAGATCTCTCATCATTCTCTTTCTGCCACTCGTGTCCATTGTAACAATGTCCATGTAATCTCTTCCAGCCTCCTGAAGAGCTCTCCTGAAAATTGTAATGCATTCACTTTCCATTTTATTACAAAAATAAAAGCACTTACCCCTTTATATTAATTTCTACATCATGAAAAGAATAGATTTATTTAAGTGAAATATTATTAACATTGAGGAAGAGTATGGAAAATGAAATTTTTAATAAAATAACAAATTTAGAAAGCTTGATGAACAAGAAAGTCATTATTTTAAAGACGAGGCTCAAGAACCTGCAGTCACTCGATGAGGATACTGTACAGCTTGCCTTTTCCATATTAAAAAAGTTTTTTCCGAAAAGAGATGAAAAAAATTATGGAAATATTGAGACAATTTTTTTAGTTTCAGGATACTGGCCATACAACTCACACTGCACTAATTCCCTTATTGAATTTCAGAAAAGATTCGATTATGATACAATTGCAGATGGGACTGTAGGTGGTGGTATGACCTTATTTTTTAAAAGTGGAAGGAAGAGATTCAGAAAGAAGAACTCAATAATTTCAACCATTAACATTGAAGAAATAATACAGGACTTCAATTCTACAATACTCCAGAATATGAAATCTTTCGTTCCTGAACTGACAGACCAGCAAAATGTCCCTGTCAGAGAAATCCTGAAGAATTATTCCGCAGATAAGGTTCTTGATGTGGATTTGATAGACCAGATAAATATAAACAAAATATATAGGAATTACATTGAATCCATGGGAAAGAAGATCTCTATCCTGACTGGAAATTCCGGAAGTTATAAGGATATCGCAGATGAATTTGGTAACTGTCCTTATGTGGGCGAAGGTATTGATGAATACCTAACACAGGAACAGGAAAATGGGGTGAATGAAATTGTCGATTTCATTGACGAAATAGAAACGGACGAAGTAATGAAATCAAGGGATTTCAGGAAGCAGTGGATAAAGATATATTCAGGTAAATCGATGTTCTCAATTTATCTTGATAACCTTGGAGCTGTTAGGGAGATAAAGAGTATATGAGGGAGATTTAGAACATGGAACATGAAAAATTAAGGGAATTGCTGGAAAAAGGTCTGAAGGCTGAATACGATGGTGATAGAAAAACAGCACTGTCTCTCTACAGCGATGCAGTATTGATACTAAACGATGAACTTAGAACGGATAACCAGATAAAAAAGGAGAAAATACAGAGACAGATGAAATCTATCCAAACTGCTATTACAAGGTTAAAATCGGGTGAATCTTCGGGAAGCAGAGAGGATGCAGACGGGATCAAAATACTTGAAGAACTCGGACTGACACTGGAAAATGGCAATGGCCCCACCATGGATGAGGTTGCCGGTATGACAAAGGTAAAAGAAGAAATGTACACACAGATAATATATCCATTGAAATTTCCAGATCTGGCAAAAGAATTCAATATAAAATTTGGAGGTGGGATACTCTTATATGGTCCTCCAGGAAATGGTAAAACATTCCTTATAAGAGCACTGGCAAGAGAGGCAAAGATGAATTTTATCTACGTTAATCCTTCAAGCCTGTTCAGCCAGTGGTTTGGTAATTTTGAAAAGAATATTACTAAACTGTTCAAAGCGGCTAAAGAACTGTCTCCCTGCATTCTTTTCTTTGATGAACTTGATAGCCTCTTTCCATCCCGTGATCAGGTTAACAGTGATGCAGCGAGAAGAGGGGTTTCTCAGTTTCTTAATGAAATAGGAGGGTTTTCATCTGATTCCTCAGATAGACCTGTAGTAATCCTCGGAGCAACAAACGTCCCATGGCAACTGGACCCTGCAGTGACAAGGCCAGGAAGATTTGACAGGATGATTTACATTCCACCTCCCGACCTGGAAGCAAGGAAACTGATACTTCAACACTATCTCTCTAAAATAAAGAGACTTGGTAAGGTAGATGTTGACGAACTTGCTAAAAAGACCGAGGGTTACAGCGCGGCAGATCTTGAATATCTATGTAAATTCACGACTCAAAAAGCCTTTTTGAGGGCTGTAGAAGGGAACAATGAAGAGTTCATAACAGATAATTCCATGAACGAAGCAATGCTTGATGTGAAGCCTTCCATTAATCCTTCTGTTTTGCAAAGGTATAAAAGATTCATGGATCAAAG
>JAKBGP010000070.1 GCA_021833045.1 Thermoplasmata archaeon | reverse complement strand
CAATATAAACATCTCTACGGTCAATCTGACATTCAGCCTTTTCTTTCTAACATCATTCATATCAAGACTTGTATTTTCTGTGAGGGTACCAGAAAGATTGCCAAGATTGATGTTTTCAGCGGTTATCCTTTCCGCCATAGGATTGCTTGTACTTGGAACAGCAAAATCCTATGATTATTTTATGCTAGCATTCCTGATCCTCGGCATCCCCCATGGACTTACATATCCACTTTCTGTAATGTCCATAACAAGGAGTTTTCCAGAGAACAGGAGAAATATGGCTAACAGTTATTTCTTTTCCATAATGATGGCCATTGGTACAGTAATGCCATTCATATCTGGTGAGGTAATAAAAATAGTAGGATACAGAAACGCATTCCTCGTGGTCATACCTGTCATATTTGTAATTCTGGCAACTCTGTACATTGTACTCAAGGCTAAGGAGCGAGAAGAATCAACCTCAACAATGGAAAAAACATAATCATAGGGGTCTTATCTTCCGGTAAAATTTCGGTGATAATAATTCTTAAAAAACAATTATTTAAACGTTATCGATACAATTTTTAAACCAGTAAATAATATTGATCTGGTGAAAAAATGGTAGAAAAATGGGAAAAGAAAAATCAATTCAAGCCAAAGGGACTGGATGGTATATCAGATCAGCAAATAGAATATCACTTTGAGACGCATTATAATGGGTACGTCACAAAGTTGAATGAGATTTGGGAAAAACTTCCAAATGCAGACAGAAGCAAGGCAAACCAGAATTACAGCGAATTCAGGGAACTTAAGCTGGAAGAAACCTTCAATTATGATGGTTCGCTTCTTCACGAGATATATTTCGAGTCACTGAAAAAGGATGGTCTCAAGAATCTATCTGAAGAACTGAAAAAGAAGATCTCAGAAGATTTCGGAAGCTATGAGAAATGGGTTGAGGACTTTAAGGCTACTGGTACTGCATTCAGGGGATGGGCACTTCTTGTATATGATCTGAACACCGGAAAGCTGAGAAACATTGGTGCTGATGTACACAACACAAATGGAATATGGAATGCCATAGTGGTCATGGCTCTAGATGTCTACGAACACGCATATTACGTAGACTACGGGGCAAAGAGGGCACCATATCTGGACGCATTCATGAAGAATGTAGACTGGGCATCAGTGAACAAGAGATTCGAAAAGGCTCACAAGGCATATCTCGCATTCAAATAAACCCTCATTTTTCATTTTAATTTACAACCATAATTTTTTTTTAAAGTGGTAATTCGGTCTATAAAATTTGTGAAATCATACTTAAGAAATAAGAGCATATCTGCGAAATTATGTAATTTTAAAAATGTAGAATTGAAGGCAGAGGTAGTTATTTAGAGATTTTTAATTTAATGTCGTTACAAACCAAATACAATAAGCATAAAAGTGGAATAATTATTTGATCTAAAGTTAATTTAAATCAGGATTTTGCGCCCTTCCTCATCTTTCTGGTAATAGTCTCAGAGTTTTTCCAGTCCTCCTTGAACTTGTTATTGAATATCTTCTTCATCCCGTATTTCTTCACCATGATCCCTACTTCCCTGTTTTTCAGTAGACTTGTGGATGAGAAATTCTGTGAACCAATGAACACGAACTTTCCTGTATGGATCATCTTGGCGTGCATATAGAGTTTTTCAGCAGGCATTACCCTAATTTTTGCACCATTCTTCATGAGTTCATCTGCGTTATTCATGTCCTCATCGGAAATGCTTGAAGGAAGTATCATCCTTAATTTCTTTCCCTTGGTCTTCAGGGTGTCAAGAATTACCCTGTCATTACCAAGTTCTTCTGTTTCTATGAATAGCTTCTTTCCGTCCCTCAGTATTCCAAGGATCCTGTTCTCAGAGTCTGGTGAAACAATCAGATCCTTTCTATCAACCTCACCTGCTCTTTCTCCCTTCCAGTCTGATTCAAATATACTTGCAAGGGATTTTAGAACCTTTCTTTCATCGCCTATTACAAAGTACTCCCTGTTGCTCTTGAATGCTGCATCTGTCAGATTCATTGTTCCTATTAGGAACCTCTTTTCATTGTACATGTATTTCGCATGATCAAAAACGTCAGTATTATCAAATCTTGAAGGAGAAAGATTAACCTGTGCGCCTGTCCTTCTGAGTGCCTCAAGGCTGGAATGACTGCTTCCCTCATATGGCTCGCCATCAATTATTATCTGAACGTTTACCTTATGGGATACCCTGTCCTCGATTGCCTTCATGAATTCAGGATCGTCAATGAGATAGTAGTTCAGGTGCAGGAACTTTTGGCTTTCCCTTATGATCTCAAGTACAGGATTCTTTCCATCTTCGGGTTCAGTATGAATGTTCATATAGGGGACTAATAGCGTCTACCTTTTAAAAGTTAGCAGTAAACCTTTTAAGGGAATATCAAGGCAATATTCAAAAGAAATAGAACTGAATAGAAAGACTAATTCACATAAATGCAGTACAGAGTCAACAAGGATAACATGACTGGTAGCAATATAACAGCACAGAAAGTATGGTTCACAGAACTGGAAGATCTAATTAATTCCAAATTCAGGGACGAGGTGAATGAAAGAGTTAAGGAATTCGAATCATTCAGAAAGAAGGATGGACCAGAGATTTTTTTTGAGCTATGCTACTGCTTCCTGACAGCCAATACTTCTGCAGAATTAGGCATAAAGATGCAGAGAGAGCTGGGAGTACAGCCATTCATAGAGGATAGTACAGAAGTTTTAACTGCTAAATTAAAAAATGCGCATTATAGATTCTACAATACGAGGGGTAAATTTATTTCGGAGAACAGATGGATAATACCTGAACTACCTGTACTGTTGAATCATCCCGATCCATGGGTCGCAAGAGAGTTCATTGTGGAAAATGTTAAGGGAATAGGGTATAAGGAATCATCTCATTTTCTAAGGAACACTGGTGTTTTTGACTTTGCAATACTTGATAAACACATCATAAGAATGCTGGACGGGGAATTTGCACGATCAGGTAAGGCCCTGAATAGAAAGCTTTACATGAAGTATGAACAACAGGTGATCCAGATTTCAGAACAGCTTGGGCTGAAGCCAGGTGTACTGGACCTTTACATGTGGAAGATGGCAACTGGAAAGTTAATAAAATAATCTAATTAGATTGAATGTAACAATCAAAAAACACAAAAAAATATCTAATTTGGTGCAATTGTAAAGCATGGGAAAACTGAGAAATAAATTTATCAAATATATTATCAATGGAACACCGCTTGCTTCTGTAGTAGCTCTTGCCGGAAGTTTGTATATTCGTATTTCCACCTCTACATTAAAAGGATCCATTTCACCCTATACTGCAAACAGGATCATTTCACCGTATACGTCAACTTCTGGTCCATATGGCCTTAGCTCATCTTATATTTATATAATAGTGGGTGATATAATTATACTACTTTTTATTGCGCTTGCAGTTGGTATGTTAAAGAAAAGGGGGCAGTAAATTTATATATAGATCAAAGGAAAATGATCATTTTTTAATTCATTTGTTATATTTTATTGTAAGTTAGTGAGATAGTGCGAAAATTATTAGTAATTTCCACAAATATAATAAGCTGAATTTAAAAGTGTTTTCCAATTAAATTTAAATAAAACATCTTTATAAGCGTTTGAGGATTTTCATGATTTATAGCGTTGGAACGTTTGCATGGAGTGCTGTGGTAACAGCAATGGCGACAACCAGTTCGTCTAACTATGTGGTTAGTACTTATGCACTGGAAGCTATTGCGGCTGCCATAGCCATTGCAGGCGGATTGATTGGAACTGGAATGGCCCAGCAGGGAATAGGTGCATCGGGTATGGGCATCATAGCCGAGAAGCCGGAGAAGTTTGGACAGGTACTGATATTTTTCGTCATTCCAGAAACCCTGTGGATTATAGGTTTGGTTCTTGGATACGTGCTTTTGAAAGCCATACTGTGATATCAAAATGTCAGCAGAGGATATAATAGAAGAGATAGAAAAAAAGGGTAAGGAGCAAATCAATAGAATATCCGCTGACTGTGAAAAGAGCCTTAAGGAAATAAGGGACAGAAGCCAGGAAAGACTGAAAGAACTTGAAAAGAACATGTCACGAAAACTTGAGGAGAGCCTGAAGAAAATTGAAGTGACATCAAAAGACGAGATACTGATTGCAATTAAAACCATAGAGATGGAAAGGAAGAGAAAACTTCTTGAGGATTTCTGGGAAATTGCATATAATTCTGAGTCTATCATTAGGAAGGACCCAAAATATGAAGAGTTTATCAGGAATTCCATAAAGGAAGCAGGTTCTAAGCTTGGAAAGGGCTTCAAAGTTCTAGGTTCCAGTGAAGATAAGAACATTATAAGCAAGGTTAATGGAGATTTTACCTTTGAGCAATCAGAAAGGATAAGGCTTGGGATACTCGTCACATCATCAGATGGAAAGAGGACCCTTAATATGACTTTTGATTCCATTATGAGCGATCAGAAAGAAAAGATCGAGGAGATGATAATGGAAAAGATGGGTGCGGATTAATGGATGCAACTTTTTTCGGGAGTGCGTCCAAGTGCCGATTACTCAATGATGAGCTTCTAAAGGAAGAAACCTTCAGCGAACTCATAAATGCAGAGAGTTTTTCAGATGTTTTAAGAATAATGGACGGAACCCCGTACAGCACCCATATTCAGGCTCTATCAGGATTATACAGTTCCTATGAACTTCTTGAGATTGCATCCAACAGAAGGATGATGAATCTTGTACTGAAAGTTGCAGAATCTCCTCCAGCAAATGGAAGGGAAGCAATTAAGAGTTACATATCACGATGGGATATAGATAGCATAAAAAACATCATTACTTCAAAGTATCTTGGGAAAGATATAAAGAAGAGTGATATCTTTGTTGTTGACAGAAACAACTACCCTGTGGGTATGCTTGGAAACGTGCTTACACCAGAAGATTATACATTAATGATAAATGAAAACGACATAGAGGGAATTTCTAAATATCTTGTGAAGCTAAGTTACGGAATATACCTATTAAAATATCTCGATGAGTACAGGAAGGAGAGAGATGTATCAGTGCTTCTGTATTCACTGGATATTGCATATTACTCAAGGCTTTTCGAAAGTGTTAAATATTTTCTTGGGAATGAGGAACCAGCGAGATTTTTTATAAGGGATGAGGTCGATCAAAAGAATCTTATGACACTGATAAAGGCAAAGACCCTGGGACTGGATTTTGAGGCCATAGATAATGGTCTAATGAACATGGGTAATATTGACATACAGAAGCTGAGAGAGATGTACAATTCAAGTGAATCAGAAAATATAGCAATAAAGTGTTTGAACCTTTACGGAGTAAAAGGAATAGAAAATGAAAATGGAATTTCATCAGGAGAAGCAGAAACGCTCATGAAGAGGACTCTTCTGGAGAGGACCCTTCCGAGATTTTCCCTTCAATCGAATTCCATAGGTTCCATATTTAATACGCTTCTAAGGTTTGAGAATGAGAGAAATAATCTGAGGATAATATTTGCTGGAAAGGCATATGGAATGGATAAGGAAAGAATAAGGAAGATGATGGTAAATATATGATCAATCAAAAGCAGGATGAAGGTAGAATTGCGGTAATTGGGGAAAGATCAATCTCAATGGGGTTCAGGCTCATAGGAATAGAAGATACTTTTGAGGCTGAGGGCAAGGAGGCACTTGAAAAACTTCAGTCAATTGAAAAGTCAGGGAAGTATTCCGTGATCTTTGTATCAGAAAGCCTGAAGTCAGTTATGGATACAAGACTGCTTAATTATTATGAGAGCACACTTAAGCCTCTCGTTATGTTCATCCCCCTGCCAGGTGTGGACAGAGAAGAAAGTTTAGAAACAATGGCCAAAAGAATATTGGGCGTAGATATAGGAAGGTGAAAAATTGGGAAAGATAATCAGAGTTTCCGGTCCAGTAGTGGTCGCGGAAGATATTGAAAACCAAAAAATGTTTGATGTGGTTAGAGTAGGTGAACTCAACCTTGTGGGAGAAATCATAAAGCTGAACGGTAACAGGGCAACAATACAGGTATACGAGGATACAAGTGGGATAAAGCCGGGAGAAAAGGTCGAGACAACCGGAAAGCCTCTTTCAGTTGAACTGGGACCTGGATTACTTAAATCCATTTACGATGGTATCCAGAGACCTCTGGACATCATACGGGAAAGCAGTGGAGATTTCATAAGGAGAGGTTATACAGCAAATCCTATAGATCTGAAGGCAAAATGGGAATTCAAGCCTCTGGTGAAAAAGGGTGATGATATAAAACCTGGACAGATACTGGGAACAGTTCAGGAAACATCTCTTATAGAACATAAAATAATGGCTCCAAGGGACATAGAAGGTCAGATTAGTGAGATCCTTGAGGGCAGCATGACCGTTACAGACGTCTATGCTCATGTTAAAACAAAGAATGGAGATAAAAAATTAACCATGAGGCAGGAGTGGCCTGTAAGGACCATCAGGGGTGTAAAATCAAAATTACCACCTTCCATACCACTTGTAACAGGTCAGAGGGTAATTGATACATTTTTCCCTGTAGCAAAGGGTGGAACAGTTGCAGTTCCAGGTCCATTTGGATCTGGAAAGACCGTGGTTCAGCACCAGCTGTCCAAGTGGGCAGACAGCGATATAGTTGTTTATGTGGGATGCGGTGAAAGGGGAAACGAAATGACAGAAATTCTCACAACATTCCCTGAACTGCAGGACCCAAAGAGTGGAAAGCCACTCATGGAGAGAACAATATTAATAGCAAACACCTCAAACATGCCTGTTGCAGCAAGAGAAGCCAGTATTTATACTGGAATATCCATAGCAGAATATTACAGGGATATGGGATATGGAATTGCTCTAATGGCTGATAGCACATCAAGATGGGCAGAGGCCTTAAGGGAAATATCTGGTAGACTTGAGGAAATGCCAGGAGAGGAAGGATATCCAGCATATCTGGGAAGGAGGCTTTCTGAGTTCTATGAAAGATCGGGAAATGCCATAATCTCTGGAAATCCAGACAGAAATGGTTCAATAACCATAGTGGGTGCAGTCTCACCACCTGGTGGAGATATATCAGAGCCTGTTTCACAGAACACCCTGAGAGTTACAAGAGTTTTCTGGGCACTTGATGCATCTCTCGCCTCGAGGAGGCACTTTCCATCAATAAACTGGCTGAACAGTTATTCGCTATATGAAAGTGAACTTCTGCCATGGTTCAGTGAGAATATATCCAAGGATTGGCCAACAATTTACAGTAAGATGATGAATATACTTCAGAAGGAATCTGAATTGCAGGAGGTTGTCCAGCTGGTTGGATATGATGCCTTACCAGACAGGGAAAAATCAGTTCTGGATGTTGCGAAGATAATAAGGGAAGATTACCTGCAGCAAAGTGCCTTTGACGATGTGGATCAGTTTTGCTCACTTAATAAGCAGATCGTGATGATGAAACTGATCATGCACTATTCCAATGAGATAGAGAAGACAATTGATCAGGGATTCTCAATGTCTCAGATAGAGAATATACCTTCGAAGGAGAAAATTTCAAGGATAAAAGAGGTAAGAGATCCGGATCTGGAGAAGTATTTCAATGAAACAGTGACCAGCATAGATTCAGATCTAAAAAGAATCAGGGGTGAAAAGTAATGGTTAAGGTTGGATACAAGAATATAAGCGAGATAAGTGGTCCACTGATCTTTGTGGAAGGGATCTCAGACGCAGGCTATAATGAAATGGTCACCATAGAGACACCCAGTGGGGAGATAAAATCAGGTCAGGTTCTCGACACAAGAAATGGGCTTGCCATAGTACAGGTTTTCGGCTCAACATCTGGTCTGGACAGCAATAATACAACTGTAAGATTCAGGGGTGAAACTGCCAGGATCAAGGTATCTGATGAGGTTCTTGGAAGGATTTTTAATGGTCTTGGTGAACCAATAGACAACGGACCACAGCTTCTGTCCAAAGAAAGTGTTGAGATAGTTGGAGATGCAATAAATCCATATTCAAGAGAGGAGCCATCAGAATTCATTCAGACTGGAATATCCACAATAGATGGAATGAACACGCTTGTAAGGGGACAAAAACTTCCCATATTCTCAGGTTCCGGTCTCCCACATAATGTGCTTGCATCGCAAATTGCAAGGCAGGCAAAAACCCTGAAGACTGGGGAAAGCTTTGCCGTGGTGTTTGGGGCCATGGGTATTACAAGCGAAGAGGCAAATTTTTTCATGAACGAATTCAGGAAGACAGGAGCTCTTTCCAGGGCTGCAATATTCATGAATTTATCATCCGATCCATCCATGGAAAGGATAATTCTTCCCAGGGTTGCCCTTACAACTGCAGAGTACCTTGCGTATGAGAGAGAATACCATGTTCTTGTTATACTTACAGATATGACAAATTACTGTGAATCCTTAAGAGAAATATCATCAGCAAGAGAGGAGGTTCCAGGGAGAAGGGGATATCCAGGATACATGTACACAGATCTTAGTACTATTTATGAAAGAGCAGGAAAGATAAGGGGAAGAAATGGATCAATAACCCAGCTACCCATACTTACAATGCCAGGTGACGATATAACAAATCCAATACCCGATCTTACAGGATATATAACAGAGGGCCAGATCGTAATGAGCAGGGAACTCCAGAGAAAGGGTGTTTACCCTCCAGTGGATGTTTTACCCTCACTTTCAAGGCTGATGAATCAGGGAATTGGAAAGGGAAGAACAAGAGAGGATCACCGTGGTGTTGCAGATCAGCTTTATTCAGCCTATGCAACTGGAAAAGATCTCAGATCACTGAGTGCAATAGTAGGAGAGGAATCTTTGAGTTCAAGCGATAAGAGCTACCTGAAGTTTGCAGATAATTTCGAAAACAAATACGTAACCCAGAAGCTGGACGAGGATAGGACAATAGAGGATACACTGGAAATAAGTTATGATCTTCTATCTGAACTGCCTGAGACAGAAATGAAGAGGTTGAAAAAGGACTTCATACAGAAATACGGAAAATGGAAGTGAGGAATTGGCAGACCTTAACATAAAACCGACCAGAATTGAGCTCATCCAGCTAAGGAAGAGGATTAAGCTGGCACAGAGGGGATATGAGCTGCTTAAGATGAAAAGATCAGCACTCATAATGGAATTCCTGAAGATGGCAAAGGACCTAAGGGGCATGAGGGAGAACTTAAGAAAAGAAGTTGAGAATGCACTGGAAAAAATGGCCATTGCAGAGGTCAGGGAAGGAAGGATGAAGGTCGAGAGTTATGGTTTCATGTCAGGGTCTGCTGAT
>JAKBGP010000069.1 GCA_021833045.1 Thermoplasmata archaeon | reverse complement strand
TTATCCAGTTCGTAAGACATAGTTACTGTAGAAGTTCATTTACCATAAGTATTTCGCTCGCTTTCATCCCCTCTCTTGCGAAAGGGGAATTCCCGCTCGCATATGTTAAAAATGAAATTCTGACAAATAAATAAAAACTTTAAACATTATTTAAAACATATGATTGTTAATAATTCAACATTTGACGAATTAAAGTAAAACTTAATTGCAGAAGTGTAATACAAGATAAATGTTAGTTTCCGATCTAAGGGTTATAAGATGGGATTTCAGAATGGACGATGAAAAACTTGAAAATATGCTGAAGATTGACGATGACGAGATTAACAGCAAACTTTCAAGGAATGGGATTGAGAAACGGATTATTCTTAGAACATGCAACAGGCTTGAGTTATATTATGATGTGGATGTAAATCTGAATAAAGATGATTTTCAAAACGCAGAATTTATTCGGGGAGAGGATGCCATCAAGCATATACTGAGGGTGTCTGCTGGCCTTGAATCTATGTCCATAGGTGAAAATGAAATCCTCAGGCAAATAAAAGAGGCTCTTGACATTGCAATGAAGAACGGAAGGAGTAATAAATTTTTATCCATGATTTTTACAAGGGCAATAAAACTTGGCAAAGAGATCAGGGAAAAGACCGCAATTTCCCATGGAAAAGTTTCAATACCTTCCATAATGGTAGAACAGATGTCCATACGTGGCTTTGTAAATGGAAAGAAAATTGGTGTAATTGGAACTGGAAAAATGGCTGCGACCATTGTCAAATATCTTATTAAGGAACCCAAGGCAGGAATTACCATATTTGGAAGGAATGATGAAGCAGGAATGGAACTTGCACAGCTATTCGGAGTTTCTTTCAAAAGAAACCTCGACATGAATGACATTATAAGCCAGTGTGATGCCATTGTCACTGCTACAAGCTCTAAAACACCTCTTATCATGAGAAATATCATTGAGAACATAAAAAAGAAGATGCTCTTCATCGATATTTCTAACCCAAAGAATGTTGAAGATTTCTTTACAAATAATTTGGTTGAATTGATCAATCTTGATGCAGCGAACAATATAATGAATGAAAACAGGAAAAGAAAAGAGAGTGATATTATAATTGCAGAGAATATGATTGATGCAGAGATGCTAAAAATTTATTCAAAAATAGCAGAAAGTGAGATTGAAGAGTATATTTCAAATATTTATGGTAGAGGAAGAGAAGTCCTGATAAATGAGATAGATAAATGCATTTCTGCAATCAACAATGGGCACTCCATGGAATCCTCTCTTGAAGCCATGGGCAATTCAATTATCAACAAGATTCTTGCTCCCCAAACTCTTGTACTTAAGAGAATGGTAAGGGAGAAGAAAACTGAGACTATCAGGGAATTTCTTAATTCTTCTAGGAATCTTAATGCTGATGATTCTGAGCCCGATCATGAAGATCAGATAGAAACCCAAAGTCAACAAGACCAAAATCATCGGTTATTCCAAACACTCTGAAATCTCTCGTATTAACTTTTTTCAGCACAGGAGTGAAATGTTCATCGCTGAGGAGAGACTGAGTAATGTCTGTGCCTGAAGAAAAAATGCTCATTGCAGGAGTTATTGCAATTTTGCTCTCCCTGTTATAAACAAAGGCTGGTACCTTATAAATTCCACCTACCCTGTCCCTCAACACAAGAGATGGATGTTCATGGCCCAGTATTGTAGTTTTTTTGAGACCCATGTCTTTCTCACCATGATATATGAAATAATTATCATCTTCATAATAATCTATCTGCGTTATGTTTCTCCTGCTCAGAATTGTCTGGAGATAATTATCATGATTCCCCCTCACAAATATGAGTTCAGCTTCTCCTGCAAAACGATCTATAAAGTGGATCACGTCATCCCATTCCTGAGATAGATTTCGTCTGAATTCCTGTTTAAAATCCCCATTGATTATGACTTTTTCAGGTGAGTATCTATCCACAATAGTCTGTACAATTCCTTCCACATGATCTCTCTGCAGCTTGGGAAGGAAGAGGCCGTTCATATTCATCTCCTCCTCAAACCCCAGATGCAGATCGGATATAACTGCAGCCTGGAGATCTGCGAGGTATATACAGTAAAGATCTGTGAAGTACACATTCCTGTCAACCATTATCTCTTTCAAGTTTCTGTACATGATTCATTCCAATATAATGATGATGAACTTACAGCAACATTATGATAAAAACGAAACGCATCCAAGCTCATTGCACATAACTTTTTTAATGAAATTTAACTTTACAGATGTGGAGTTGAGTTTCGAGGAAACTGAAGTGCTTAAGCAACTTGCTCAATCGGGAGAGATACAGGAAGATTTTGTTTCCCCCGATAGAATGACAAGGGAGAAAGTGAGGAGTTCCATATCATGGCTGGAAAAGAAGAATCTCATAGCGGTGAGGCTTGTAGATAATATCCAGTTTGTTCCAGGAAAGGAAGCCTCAGGTTATGACAGAAATGGACTTCCTGAGCTTGTTATTTACAGGAAGTTATCCGAAGTCGGGAATATGAGCATTAATGAAGTTTACAGGATTCTTGGAGATGAGTCGGGCAGAATAGCGATTGCTCAACTTTCAAGGTTGGGAATTAAACCATTAAATGGCATACTTATAAAAACAGATTCAGGAATTGAGAAGGTACTTATTGACAGGCAGTCTGCACTTCGAAAGATTGTTCATGGACAGGAGAATTTCTCTGAAGGAGAGAAGGAACAGGTGGAACTGCTCCTGAAAAGAAGCGGGATGATTGAGAAAAAATTACGTAAAATAAGATTTGTATCCATAAACGATCTTGGCAGGGAGACTGTTGGTAAACTCGGTGAGAGTTCTGGAATCGGACAGTTGACAAAAGATATAATCCTCAATGGATCTTACAAAGAAAAAGGATTCAGGTCGTATGATTTGAACATGCCTGGAATCATGGTTCACAAAAACACGGCTCATCCTCTCAGGATATTGATTAATGAAGTAAGGCAGATTTTCATATCTCTTGGATTTGAGGAGATCAGGGACAATTATATTGAAAGTGCAGGATGGAACATGGATGCACTCTTCATACCGCAGAACCACCCCGCAAGAGATATGCAGGATACATTTTTCCTTGAAAACTCTGGATTAAGGTTGGATATTGAAGATATCAATCTTTTCAGGAGAATTGGAAGGATACATGAGCATGGATTCAAGGGATATTCTGGATGGGGTTACAGATGGTCCATGGAAGAAGCTGAAAAGCTCCTTCTGAGGACACATACTACCGCCAGTACCATGAGGCATCTCCATAAATTTCCTGATAAGGAACAGGCTCTATTCTCTGTGGACAGGATTTTCAGGCACGAAAGCATGGACTGGAAACATCTCTCAGAATTCCATCAGGTTGAAGGTGTAATACATTCACCCAATGCAACTCTTCAGACACTGAAATGGATACTTAGGAAATTTTACAGGGAACTCGGTTTTGACAATGTTGAACTTATACCATCCTATTATCCATACACGGAGCCAAGCATGGATGTAGTGGTTGAGATCAACGGAAAAGAAGTCGAGATGGGGGGTTCAGGAATTATCAGACCTGAGGTGAACAGGATGATGGGGCTGAAGCATAATGTTATTGCCTGGGGCCTTGGACTTGAAAGGCTTGCAATGCTATATTATGATATTGATGATGTGAGAAAAATATACAACAGTGATCTAAACTGGCTGCAGAATTATAGAATTAAACTATGAAGATAGGAAATTCTGGTTTATCCATTTCGAGGACTTCCTGAAATTCTCTTCAATTTCACTGTTTGTTTTTCCATTCTTCCTGATCCATCTTCCACCAATTATTATTCCATCTATGGCAGATGGACTCATGCTGTAGACTATGTTACGGATGATCCTATCATTTCCGTAGGGTTGCATTGAATAATGTTCCCTATCAATAACAAGAAGATCTGCAGGCGCATTTTCAGATATAGTCCCAAGCCCCCTTACTCCGCAGGCTTTACCACCGTTCTTTGTGAGCATGTCGAAAACATCCTCTGCCCTTATCTTGGATGCATCCCACCTTGCATTCTTTACAGCAAGAGAACCTGATTTTGCAGTTTCAAGGATATTCAGGGAATTGTTGCTTCCGTTGCTGTCCGTCCCTATGGTCACATTAGCTCCCGCTTCCAAAAGTTCTGGAACAGGTGGAATACCTCCTACCCCAAGCTTCTGGTTGCTCACTGAATTCCATGAAACGTTGACATGAGCCTTTCCCAGTTTTTCCACCTCTTCCTTTGTTATCCATACGCAGTGAGCAGCATTCGTGCTGTCTCCAATTAATTCATTGTCTAGAAGATACTGAACGGGCCTCCTGCCGGTTCTGTCAAGGAAATCGTATACCTCTTTCCTTGTTTCTGCCACGTGCATATGAAGAATGGTGCCATGATTCTTTGCGATCTGGCCAGCGGATTTTATTGTCTCGTGTGAAGCAACGTAGACACCCTGAACTCCTGCAGATGGTGAAATGAGACTGTTTTTTCCGCTGAATTCTTTTATAAATGATTCGCAATTATCAAGAGGATTACCTTTCTGGGTTGTCATGTTCCTATCGAGGGTTACCCATGAAAGAAATCCTCTGATGCCCATATCTTCCACGGCTCTGAATATAATGTCTTCTGAATAGTAGAGGTCAATAAATGATGTGATTCCATTCATGAGCATCTCATATATGCCTGCAACCGAAGAATGATAGATATCCTCTTCTGATCTTTTAGAATCCATCTTGAATGTTTTTTGAAGGAACTGCTCAAGATCCATATCATCCAGATGGCCCCTGAACCGGGACATTGCAACATGTGAATGCGTATTAACGAATCCGGGTATGACATAATTTCCTGAACTTCCTTCAGTCTCTTCAAGTTTCCTGATAAGACCATCCCTGATCTGTATGTTTCCGTGAATGAATCTATTCCTGTTATTTGAATAATAATTCACATCTTCAAGTATTAGCTCTTTCATCATTATCCTTAATTACAACATCATAATTTTTCTTTCTGTCAAGTGATTTTGTATATGAAGTGAGCACCAATAGAACCACGGTGATTATCAAAAACCCGTAATAGGTGGAAGAAACCTGGTTAACCAGCATTGTTATGGCTAGGGCCCCTGTGCCTCCAACTATTAGCGGATATGCCATATCCTCCAATGGTGCACGATGTTCTGGAGAATTGCTTATCCTTAATTTTGAGATGAATCCTATTGTTGAAACGATGAAGGATATTGTCAGTATCTCCATAATCTCAGATGATGGTTTCAATATCAGTGTGATAAATTCGTATCCCTGGGTGAGTAACAGGTAAATATTGATATAAATAAGATCCCCTGTGACCTCGTATGCATAAAGGATTCCTGATGCGTTTGCCAGTGGTAATCCAGGAGCAGCGGAGGTTAGTGATGAGGATACGGAACTGGAAAAGAAGGGGGCGATTGCCACGGCAGTGATGAAATATATGGTGGAAGCAGAGGCCCATATCATATAGGCAAGGGTTTTCTGTACCCTTTTGGATAGTATTCCCTCAAAAATAACAGGAAAAGCGATGACAGTTCCAAGGGTGAAAATGAATGGCAGAGTAAAGTCGTAGGGGGTAAAATTATCAAGGTAGAATGGGAAGAATGTGTAGCCAAACATTACCCTGATTTGGCCGATCATCATATAGGTGAGTACTGATATGATAGATATCTGGTAAACATAAGGCCTTACCCTGCTGGGTGAGAAATATTTTACCAATGGAAGGATGAAGAATGCTGGGGCCCACCACTGCCAATATACAGCTTCCATTGGTGCTGCATATGCAAACATTGCGATTGGAGGCATCATTATCATTGCATTGAATATGTAACCGTAAATGTCATTTCTTTCCATCATGCACCTCTGTTTCCTTCCCTGCCATTAATATAATCTGACATAGTGGTGGTGAATATGTTGTTTCTTGTAACCATTCTTGCAATAACCCCAAAACTTCGTATAGAATAAACTGATTTTCGAATGCTCATGATTTCGTTTTGAATTACTCCTTTCCTGTACCATTCAAGGCTTTCCGAATCAGGTATAGGGTAGAATCCCTCAGGATTCATAATGTAATAATACTCCTGCTTCTGTGTATTAATCAACTTTGGGTCCTCATGACCAGTGAATTTTCCGTATGAAGGTGATGAGTATACAAAAACCATTGCATTCTTCCTGATGCATTTTTTGATGTATTCATTTATTTTATCCAATGAAAAAGTCCCTTCTGGCCGTATATTTGATGTGATCTTTTCAAATTTTTCAATTGAATCCTTCCTTGAGGTTGGAGGGATATAATAGTTGAGAGCAGATGAATAAATTATAAACCCAACCTTATCCGCGTTCTTAAGTACCGCATAAGCACTGTTTATCGCAGCGGAAACCATTGAATCATACATTCTGGAAACACCGTGTCCCGAATTACTGCCAATGCTGTAATCAATGCAGAAAATCACATCTATCTGTCTGTCTTCCTCCCATTCCTTCGCAAAAAGATCATCATTCCCGTATAAATTGTACCTGTTCCAGGCAAGGTGTCTCATGTCATCCGATTCTGTATAGGGCCTGATGCCAAAAAAATCATAACCCTGCCCGGCCTTTCTGGAGTAATGCAACCCCATGGTGAATATCATGTTGCTCATCCTTTCACTTCTCTCCATGAATACATCCTTTGAAGAAGGTGCAACTTTTGGATAGGTATATTTCTCCACAGAAAGTGTAACATACGCCAAACCTAGTCCGTCTGAAGCAATGATTTTAATTGGGCCTATGGTATATTTTCCTATAATTCCCGGAACTATATGGTAAATCTTCGTCACTGATTTGCCCGGTTTAAGATTTATTTTGCCCTGGAAGTCGCCAGATATTGTAAATGCATCAGGAATAAAATCAAAAAAGAAGAAGTGCATACTTGTATTTGTTTTGTTGGTGAAAGTCAACTCGATCCTTATCTTATCCCCTTTTTTCATCTCCTCCCTACTTATCTTTCTTGTGACAAGTATTTTTGAGACTGACTTCTCAACATACCTGTGAAGCATAATTATGTCTGCACAGACAGTAATAATCAATGCCATGAAAATGAACGTAAGTATCTGGTAACCGTACAGCCCATATATGAAGGATTCAAACAATCCCCCATAAAGAGCTGCCAGTACCCCAAACGCCATTTTCTTCATCATTGTGGAGCAGGCACCTCTCCAAGAATTTCATCAACTATCTTCATTGCCGTGTCAGCTCCAGCCTCTGCTGAATCTATTAAGGCTTCAGGTTTCAGAATAATTCTGTGATTTAGAAGGGCATGCGCAATGTAATATATGTCTTCAGGAACTATGTAATCTCTTCCATGAATCAATGCGCAGGATCTTGCAGCGTTTAGAAGTTTTGCAGTTGTTCTCGGGCTTGCCCCAACATACACCTTGTTGTTTTCTCTTGTTCTTCTCATCAGATCTACCATATATTCCTTCATGTCATCTGAAACATATACGGAATCTACCATATCCCTCATTTTCAACATGAATTCAGGATCTATATAGGTGGGGTTTGATTTGCCTGTAAGATTTCTGTTAAGGATCCTCAGTTCCTCATCTCTCCGCGGATATTTCAGAATTACCCTAAAAATGAATCTGTCCATAAGGGCCTCTGCAAGCGGGAATGTTCCTTCCTGCTCTATGGGGTTCTGTGTAGCAACTACAAAGAAAGGTTTTGGAAGATCGTTTGTTATACCTCCAACTGAGACCTGTTTTTCCTCCATTGATTCCAAAAGAGCAGACTGTACCTTGGAAGGTGTCCTGTTGATCTCATCGGCGAGAAGCACGTTTGTAAATATTGGCCCTTCACGGAATTCCAGTTTTCTTGATTCCAGATTGAATATAATGCTCCCGGTTATGTCCGAGGGAAGCATGTCAGGAGTAAACTGTATCCTCTTAAATGGCATCTTTAGGTGAGATGCAAACTCATTTGCTATGAGTGTTTTCGCAAGTCCTGGAACCCCCTCAAGAAGTATGTGGTTGCTGCTTGTCATGGCTATGAACATGAACTTGATTGTGTTCTGTGATCCAATAATCTTTCGACCTATCTCATCTGTGATGGATTTAACGCTGTTTCTTATATATATCAATTCTTTTGCATCTATACCCATTTTTATACCTCCTTTGATTCCATTTCGATATCCATGATAATTTTCCTTAACGTACCGTAGGCATTGAGAATGTTTCTTGCACATTCCTCCATTCTCTTTTCGAGCGTTTCTTTCCTCCTATTGGATTGCGTATATCCAAGTCTATACTTTATTCTACTATATCTGGAACGGTTGCTGGAAATATAATGGGTAAGGTTCTTTATTTCCTTTGAGCTTTTATACATCATGTTCACAACGTGATCAACGTCAAGTTTTGTCACATACAACATCTCCTTATTCAGGTAATCGTCTGGAATGGAAAACGGTTCCTTGGATTGGGATAAATTAGGATTGAAATCTATCTTACTTTTTGATGAATTGTGTCTAAGTACAAGTCCATATGCAAAAACAAGGCTGAGAGGAACCAAAAACCTGAGATCATTAAATGGGTTCTGAATCAGGTATGTGAAAAAAGTCTGTATGAGTCCTTCGATGCCTGCTGTTGTCATTATCTTCTTGTCCTGGAATCAGGGAAATATAACTCTTTGAGATCCATGTAACTGTAAATATCCACCATTCTTTTCACCACATCATCAATGCTTAATTCCATCTTCCTTGCATACCTCATAGGATTGTAGACATCATAAATAAATATTCCAAATTTCCTAATTGCTGAAAGGAGGTTTTCCTCTTTTGTTTCTTTTGGGATAGGTATCTGGCTGGTTTCGATAACAAAACTTTCCTTGTCGATTATTATATCTGGACTGATGTCCTTTTCAAACACGACCATCTGTTTATAAAGATTGAAGAGAGTTGTGTACTTTTTGTTGAACTGCACATTGAAAAACTTACTTATGTCATTTTCGATATATTCCATTGCAGAGTTTATTGCACCGATATAGTTGCCGTTTCCCAGTTTCTGCCTCACGTCGATGATGGGAGGTATATCTGCGATTGTCCTGATATTCACAACTGTCTCTTCTCTCATTTTTCTTGGGCCAAAGAAGGAAAGAATTTTCTTCTTGGTCATATTCAATTTATCTGTTCTGTCATCATCCATATTTTTCACATCCTGAAGTATGATTTATTCTGTTTTCACATAGCCGTTTCCAACTGCATAATTGTATCCATAGTAAACCATCACATCTTCCGGTACACCATTATTGCCAAGATATATCTTAAAGCTGAGAGATGTAGTGGTGGAATTGTAAAGGAAGTTGATATTGTTGATGTATGATGCAGGATAAGTTGGTGGATAAAAGTTTTGGTTTATTATGTTCAAGTACCCACCTGTT
>JAKBGP010000068.1 GCA_021833045.1 Thermoplasmata archaeon | reverse complement strand
AAATTTAGACATCTCGTCGAACCAGAAATCTCCACCCTCCTTCTTGAAAAAATCTGGAAATACGCATTTACCGGGCCATACATCTCCTGTATATATCTCACCTCTGGAAGTTTCTATATATGATCCGAGGCCTTTCCTGAATATTTCACTTTTTTGGTCTGCCTTAAGCCCTGGATCTATTATGGGAATTACCCTGACATTTTTTCCATGTAGTCTTTCAATCATTTCTTTCATTCCTGGAAATTTATTTTTATCCTCTGTAAAAATGTTGTATTCATCCATATAGTCAATATCCAGATAAACTGAACCTACGGCATGAGGTCCGAATGCCTTTTGATAATTTTCTACAACTTCCTCCACTCTTTCCTCTGGATAGTACGAATATTTGGATATCTGGTGTTCTAGAGCCCATTCTGGAATATGAAACGGCTTTCCTGTAAGGTCAGTATATTTCTGCAATACAACTTCTGGTGTTTCTCCATTCAGGACATAAAAGGAAAAGTTTTCAGATTTTACATCGATTATTATGTTCGTATAATCGGTTACTCCAAAATCAAAGTTAATTTCACCTGTATAATTTATGAAGTACCCAATGGTTTCATTTATTCCAGTTTTCATGAAAAATGGTATTGATACATATAAGGGATCATATCCAAGATAATAGTTATAACTATCATAATTCCACATCTTTCCAGTCGTTCTCTTCCTTTCTACAGGAAAGGCCTTTTCTCCAAGCCCCAGTATATGGTCACTCTCCAGAATGGGAACTATAATTCTTGTTCCTCCATCCTCTTCCCTTAACTGAAAAGAGGGAGAACCTTCGACCTCATTCTCCTTAAGGAATCCTGTTTCTATGAATTCCTCTCCGTTTCCAACCTGAAATTTCAATATGTCCTTCTGACCCTTAAAAATATGATACATTAAGATTGCCATGAAAAATTTGGATAATAACATTTCCAAACTATTGATGTAAAAAACTGAGACTGATAATTATATATACGTCATGGAAATAGAATATCATGTTTTCAAAAGATCCAAGTGAACTTGTTAGAAAGGAAAAGTTTGACAATGAAGAAATTAGCAGATCAATAAGACTGGCCCTTGCTGCAGAGCTTGATGCCATTAATTTTTATCTCCAGCAGTCCAGATTAATGCCTGAAGGCCCGTTTAAGAAGGTGCATGAAGATATAGCAAAGGAGGAAATAACACATTTTGGGGAATTCCTTAGACTACTACACGAATATGAACCTCAGGATTTTGACAGGATCGATGCAGGATGGAATGAAGCCTCTGGCCTTCTTGGAAGCCAGCCAGCATTCCTGAAAATGGATTCTAATAAGAGAAATATTTCCCCGGACAGTGAAAAAGAAAAAACATCGGGTGAATATCTGATGGAAGGTCTAAGAACAATAAGGTGGGACGAAAGTGGAGTGCTCCTTCCAGGAAATAAGGATACAATTGCGCCATTTGAGAAGATATCCATGGAATTCAAGCTTGAAAAAGGAATGAAGGAAATTTACAGAAACCTCCTGATCAGGAAGCAGGAAGATGAATATAGATCAATAATAGAGAAATACATCTATGAAGATTCAAAAATTTCTCTTACAAACAGATCAACAAAGATCAAGAGCGAAAAATCAGATGCCTCTGGAATTATTTCCTCTGTTCTGAAAGCCCTTAAAATTCTATCCGATCACAATTTTGACTCTGATCTGGAGACACAAGTTTCCTTCAGTGTATATGAGATTCTTATGACAGTGATGAATGGTAACGAAAATCTTTACAAATCAGTGCGCAGGATTTTGCATAGAATAAGGCTAAATCCAAACCTATCTGGAAAGAAGCTAATCGTTTTCAGGAAGGATATGTTCACCGTTGCGGTGAAAAAGGCTCCAGAATTGCATAAAATTTCAGAAGATGTTGATAGCATAAATTATGGTATATATGGATGGATTCTTCCACTTCTTCTTGATGAGAATGCATCCGTATTAATTGAATTTAAATAAATGAATTAGAAGCCTGGAATGCTTCCCAATTTCAGCTTATCTCTTGAGTAATCCACATACACATTTTTGAGTTGCAAATACTCTCCTATGCCGTATTTACTACCCTCACCGGCAAGACCAGTCATTCTGAACCCGGTGTGGTATCCCTGAGATGATTCTGGTCCAGGCATATTTACGTATAGTTCTCCAAATCTTATGGCCTCGGATGCCTGGTATATCCTCTTGTTGTCTTCTGTGAATAGATAGGAAGCAAGCCCGAATTGCGAATCGTTTGCCATCTTTATAGTTTCATCCCAGTCATTTACTCGATGAATTCCTAGGACGGGACCGAATATCTCATCCTGAAATATGGATGACTTCTGAGGAACATTGTCTATTAGTGTTGGTTCAAAGAAGAATCCTTTGTTAAACTCTCCCTTAAGATCTGGCTTCCTTCCACCTGATAATATTTTCAGATTCTCCTTTTCCGATTCAGCTATGACATTTTCCATGTTTTTCTGTGCATCATGGTTGATAAGTGGACCCATCTGTGCTGTTTCTGGATCACCGACCTTTATACCTTTTGTCATTGAAATGAATTTCTCCTCAAATTTATCGGCTATATCCTCATGGATGTAAAGTCTCTCAGCAGCTATACATGACTGACCAGCATTCCAGAATTTAGCCCATACTAAAGTAGTAAGTGCCTTTTCCATATCTGCGTCATTCCAGACAATAAAAGGTGCTTTACCACCGAGTTCGAGCATAAGCTTTGACATATTAGCCGATGATTGCTGTATAATTCTCTGACCGGTTCCTGTTGAACCTGTAAGTGTAACCAGAGCTACCTTCTTGTGTGAAACTATGAAATCCCCTATTTCGGAACCTTTTCCAGTGACAAAGTTAAGAACTCCATCAGGAATGCCTGCTTCCTGGAATTTCCTTACTATCCATTCTGCAATTAATGGTGTGTCACTGCTTGGCTTCAGAACAACCGAATTACCTGTCATGAGGGCTGGGGCAAGCTTTCTGGCTACCATTGCTGCGGGAAAGTTCCATGGTGTGAGTGCAACTACAACTCCCCTTGGCACCTTATACTGGAATATTTTTCTAGTGCTTGAGTCGCCCTCTACAAGATCGCCGTTGATCTTTCGTTCAAATTCTGCGTAGTAATAAATCTGGTCAAGAACACCATTTACCTCTTCCTGAGCCTGTGGTCTTATCTTTCCGCATTCCCTGACCAGCAGATCTTCCAGTTCTTTTCTCTTAGCCTGTATTAGGTCTCCAGCCTTCCTGACTATTCGTCCTCTCTCCTTCGATCCAAGATCATTCCACTTCCAGAATGTTCCTTCTGCTGCGTCTATGGCTCTACTCACATCATCTTTTGTTGCAGCTGGAAATGTATCAATTTTCATGCCTGTTGCAGGATTCAGATCATCCAGTGTTTTTCCACTTGACGAATCTACCCACTTTCCATCGATTAAATTCTTCATAGGTAGTAATGGCTTCAAAGGAATTTAGTATTTTCTATTTTTCCATCAAATGGGTTTAGTTGAATTTTCTCAATAATTTCCGTGATATTTTTTAAATAACATTCGCTTAAATGAATTAAGCTTATAATGCCCGAAGATCATGAGGAATAATGAATCATGTGGTCTGTCCTATGTGCGGATCGGAGAACATTTTCGCTGATTCGGGATTGATAACTGGAAAATACAAATGCAATGAATGTGGGTACGTTGGCTCACTCATATATGAATTTGATGACAAGGATTATGAATTATTTAAAAGACAGCTTGAAAGGAGTAAGAGCAGAGAAAAATTCCCTAAATAATCATAGGGGACCCAGATCAAGGATGTTTGCAATCTGTACCCCAAATTCACCTGCAAGTTTTAATTTTTCCCTCAGATTATCAACGGTTATCTTGTCCTTGTCCGCCCTTTCCTTTATCTGATTTATATAGCTCTTCAGTGCATCTTTCTTAATCTCAATTATCTTTACAGCAAGTTTCCTGAATGATCCTGTTGATAGTATATCAATCCCATCTTCCACAAGCCTGATTAACTTAGTCTTGTTTGATTCTATCTCCTTCAGGGTACCATATATTCTGTCAAGTGGTACCTGGATCTTGTCGATTTCCAGCATATTGTTGAGGGCAGGAATACTTGTTACATCAACAGTCTGGTTGTCATCCTTATATTCTATGGAAAGGAATGAGTTTTCATTTCCTCTTGACATAACAAATGTGACTTTAGCATTACTGTCAGGATCTGCAAATTCAACAAACAGGTTTCCCTTGTTTATGCTTGCAGAGACCATGTAAAATTTATCAATCTTTTCGTAGTCAATCTGAGCTTCCTTTCCTGCCCAGTTGCTTGCAGAGTTTATTGGTATCTTGACCCCTTTTTCCAGAAAACCAAAGCGCAGTGATTCCTTGAATAAATCTGAACTTCTTGAATTAAGTGAGAAATCGTATTCAATTGCACTCTCTGCTGTATATCTCACTGCAGCATCATAAACGCCATCAATCCACTTTACGAAGATATTCGCATCTATGATTTTCAGAAAATCCATGGAAAGAAATGCCTGTATATTCTTTATAGAATTAGTCCTCGAGGCAGACATTGACCCTTCAAGATCATTTATTTTGTTCTTATAATCATCATTAAGTTTTCTCTTAAATTTTTCAAGTGATACACCAACTAAACTCTGTATTTCCCTCTCTGTGTCATCAAACAGGCCGGAAACAGTTGTTGACTTGAAATCGCCAAGCAATTTTTCAAGTGAAACCATTAAATTGTCCACTTCAGCAATACTCTGGGGCTGTTTAGATTTTAACGAGTCCTGAAGATTCTTGTGATTTTCATATTCATTTTTGCTTATAATTGCGTCGAGTAAATACTGATAAAATGCCTTAAACATTAAATCAGAATTTTGCTGCTGGTTTGACTCCATTAAATCCCTAACCAGTAATTACTTCAAGGGTTTAAGACTTTATGGGAAACCTGATTATAAGGGTCTGTCAGACATTGTTATGCTCATATACCATTGAGTCTTTTATTTATTAAACAATATGAAGCAATGTTTTTATGGAAAGTTTATTAATGGAATTTCATAAGGAGATATCATATGGAATCTAATAAGAAAGAGGAATTACTCGATCCTCTAATAGATTCACTTGAGGTAAACATAAAGGGACTGATCATATTAAGCGATAATGAGAAAGATATTTCCAGGGCTGATGTTATAAGAAAACTTGAAAATTCTAAGGAAGAGGAAGTAAGGGAATTTCTTAATCTCATAAAGGAAGAGCGCAAAGGAACAGATGTTAACATTTTACTGGCCACATTGGGTGAATTCCTGCTCTCATCATTCCTGTTTGTAATGGGTATACTTTTTGTCATCCCAACTTTTTTTGGAGGAAATGCATCTGGTTATCTGTTAAACTATTACGGAAATGCTCTACACAGTATATCAGAAACAAGTGGACTGCCATCTCTGACTATTGTTATAAATTTTCTTGTAGCAGTGGTCCTGCTTCTGGCATCTTTTAACACGCTTAAAACTGCCAGGATGAACATCAGATTTCTCTTCAGGTAAATACAAAATGGATAGAAGAACAATACGTGAAATCTATGTCGGAAGATTCATAATAACAGTTTTGAGCCTCGCTGTTTTTTTATTCTCCATACTTTTCTTCATTAGCAACAGGTCAGTTTTACTTAATTTTAACAATATGACAATAAATAAATCTCTTCTGATCGTTTCCATAATGGCAATGATATTTTTTAGCCTGTATCTCACAGTATCATTTCCAAAATCTCTTAGAATTAAATTCTCCAGACCCAGAATCAGAGGAAAGCCAAACCCCGTTTATGGTTTTTTTATAATTCTTTCCATAGGGATAGGTTCTACTCTAGGTTCACCTTTATTTATACTCATACCGGAAAATGCACTGCAATACGGCATAATATCAACGGTGTCGCTTCTTGTTGCCGCCATTACCTCCATTTTTATGGCCAAGGTTTACTTTGATGTCTATGAGTTTCACAAAAACAATGGTAGAGATATTGTTGGAGGACCTGCATTTGTAAGGGAAGCATATGGAGTTTCATCTGTCAGATATTTCATCAGCAGAATTTCTATGTGGGTCGCAAACTCAGCCCTATCAGCCTACTGTGTGATCATCTTTTTTGACCTTCTATTGATCGTTATACCTGATAGTTCCATTGGTGGGTCGCTGATCTCAATGGTTATGGTGTATGCCATTCTTGGGTTATTCGTTGTGTGGTTTATAATAAATGCATTCTTCGAGGAAAAATTTCTAAGATTAATAGGTAAAGTCCAGCTGATAATGATGATCGTTATGGCCGTTATACTTGTTGCTGAAGAAACTGTAATTTTGAAAACACCTGCACACCTTTCAACTCATCTGTTCTTTTCCTTTACAGGAAACTGGATAGAAGATATACTTATAGATACAGGATACCTGTTTATTCTCTTCTTTGGGTTCCAGGAAATCATGGCGTTTCAGAGGAATATTACGGATAAAAGCACTATAAAAATACCAGGTATTAAAAAGACCATAGTGATGGATAAGGATCATGTTATAAAATGGTCAATGATTTTTACCATAATAGTCTCTTCTTCCATAAATATCATTTATTCCATTGCAGTCCTTTTGACCCAATCCAGGGGCACAGGAATAGAGAAAAGCTCGATTCCTGCATTTCTTATTGCGCGGATGACGGGAGGTGAATCATGGTTCTTATTGATGATTATTGCATTCATCATTGCCACCCTGACAACCTTTGTACCTGCATTTCTGGCCGCATCACGACATCTTAAATCCCTTGGAGAGGACAGAATATTTCCATACAGTTTGACAAAATACTCGTGGCTCTTTACACTTGTGTTCATCATCCTTCTGGTTGCCTCTGGTGAATCTTTTCTCCTGAGCATCACAGATTTCATGGTTCTTATAAGTCTTGGTTTCATCACAATTTCAGGTACACACTACAGGAATGAACTTGGAAATGTGAAAGGTCTGTTTTTTCCAGTTATGGTGGGTATACTGACATTTACATTTGGTGCGTTTAATTACTTTGTTGATCCTGTCGTCGTATTATTTTCAATTCTGATCATTTCTGTTGCGTATCTTGTCCATAATATCATTAATATGGATTCTGTGGCCCTCAAGTTATTTACTGGTTCTATGCTGGTTATGATCTTATTGACTGATATGTTCATAAATATTGAGGTGACTGGAACTAGTGGAATTCATTTTTTCTTCCTGAAGGAAGGGTTGAATACTACCTTTGATGAATTCTTATTGCTGATGTTTTCTCTTGTGATATTAAGTATAGTGGATTTCATGTTAGAGTGGAGGCTAAGTCGAAAAATGAACCTCCTTGACATTCTGCAATAATGGAATGAAATTATATCATATCTCTATCAGGACGGTACCAGTGTGTAAAAGAAAGCTGCTGGTAGCGGAGGTATAAAGACTATCATCATAAGGAGACTTATCTGTAAGGTCATTGATGCATATATTGACTTACTTACAGCATATAATCCAATGTAAATAAGACCTATTGCGAATGAGTCCAGTATGAATAGAGGGAAGTACAGACCTGGAAATCCCGGTAATGAGTTGATTAGAACAACAAAATAATATGCTTCATAGAATAGGGCAGATATTAGAATTGATGTACCACGTTTGAAGTACAAACTCATTGTCTCTATTCCAACAAGAGCAAATATGGATTGCTCAAAAAATGATGGATAATATAATGATTCCATTAGATAGGTTACCTCAGTTGATCCAAGATTCATTACCAGAACAATGTAAGCCCATACAAATATTGCGGAAACAATAAGTATTATCCATTTTACTGAAATCAACCCTTTGAGGATTTTTTTTCCATTTAATCCGTAAAGTGCAAGGAAAGTGATTGAGAAAACTGGCTCTATAAGGATGATATAAAAGAAGAATTTTCCAAAATTACTAAACCTATATGTAAAGAAATTTAGAATAACAGATAAAGTGAGTATAGAAATGCCAAAAATAAACGTACCTTTCCGTTCCATATTGATCTATTTCAATATGGTAAAAGTGGATATTATGATTAAGATCAAAGCTATGGTAAGATATCCATTTGTATATGAAAAAAGCTTCCTGTACTCCTTTGCTTCTCCTTTTCGCATGAAATAATAATATGATGGTATCAAAATCCACAGAGCAAGTGGTACAGACGCTAATCCATAAATGAGATTCAGGCCAATTCTTGAATAGACAAATGGAATGATAGTCACTATCGCAAGGAAGATAGAATTTATTAGTATGTATTTTCTGGTGACTGCAATTCCCTTAACAGCCGGCAGCATGGGAATATTTGCAGATGAATAATCATCCTTATATTTTATGGCCAGGGACCAGAAATGAGTCGGTGTCCATACGAACACAAGAACTGCAATAAAAATTGCTGCAGGTGTTACTGTTCCGGATATTGCAGCAGAGCCGGCAAGTGCTGGAAAACTTCCTGCTATACCTCCAAATACAATATTAAGATCTGTCCTTCTCTTTAGTACCACAGTATAAAGGAAAGCGTAACTGAGAAATCCTGCTATTATGTAAATTACTGAAATATAGTTTAGGTATGAGAATCCTACTATCATAGATGCTGCGAAGAGAACTATCAGAAGAATAATCATCTTTGATTTGTTCCTGTAAACAACCTTTCTTCTTTTTGAAACCCTCTCCATTTTTGAGTCTATATCTGTGTCGTATATGTTGTTGAAAACGCCAGATGCCATTGATGCCAGTGATCCTGAAACAAGCAGAGGTATTAGAAAAATAGTATCCTTCAAAGATTCTGTATATGTAAAAAATCCTGCAACCGCAACAAGGTCGATGAGAAATGTGATCTCTAGCTTAAAAATATTATTAAAGAAAGAAAAGTTCCATTTCTGTTCCAACTAAAACACCGGCAGGTCTCTTGCTTCTAAATTAATAAAAGCCTTCACCATGTTGTGAAGGTTGAAAGAATTCAATAGGTTTAACTGAGATTCTGAAGGGTTTTCATTACTTTTGTGTGCATTGTGACCCGCTATTGGCTGAGAAACAATGGATGTTGCTGCAGTTCCGCTTGCAGTTCCATTTACCTGTATTCTAGCGAGCATTGTTGTTGGGTGGATTTCACACCAGTAGGTGTAATTTCCTGGTTGGAAAAATATATAAGATTTAGAAACTGAATGACCTGGAATCTGTGTTAACTCTCCAGTTGTTACTAGAGTTAGACCTGTTGCAGCATTTTCGTATGTGGTTAGCACGGTCCCCGGGACATAATTCTTGTCTTTATTTATTGTGAATGTATGTGGTAGATTGTCCTCCTCTATAACTGTAAAGCAGATCTTGTAGTCAAGGGGAAAATATAAAGTTGGGTTTATTGGTCCATGAGAATAGTTCCATCCACTTGCATCTGCATAAACTGTTTGATCTATTGTTCCCTTCACCTTAAGTCCAGCCGGATCTATCAGCCCCCCTCCAGAGGAAGTTGGTGCAGGTAGAACAAATGTCACTG
>JAKBGP010000067.1 GCA_021833045.1 Thermoplasmata archaeon | reverse complement strand
TTCCATATCAATGTGATGGATGACCACATCACAGTCGAGGAAGTGAAGCCGGGAAAACCATCAAGGATATTCAACATCTATGTGAAGAGGAACGGAAATGGGGAATTCAGGCTGTGGTGCGAACATGACGATTCATACGACTGCTGGCACGTCAAGGCAGCATGGACATATCCGCATGTCCAGAAGATGATGATGCACTACAAGGAAAAGGCAAAAGTTTGCGTGAATTGCCATGAAAGCAACGATTCAGATGCAATATTTTGCAAACACTGTGGAGTGAGGCTGGAGTGATGCTGAATAAAGAAGAGGGAATGATGGAGGAATAAAAAAGAGGTGAAAAGATGAATTATGAAGTATTGAAATATGAAGGAAAGATTGAGTTTGACAAACTGAATAATGAAAAAATGGTAGTGTCAGAGAGTGAAATCCCAATACCTATTGATGGGAAAAACAGTATAAGTAGAAAGGTGGAAATCGAAGAAAGTATCACTCTATTCGACTTTTTTATAAGAAAAAAACTTACACCAGATGATATAAATGAACTAGCTGAATATACTGTGAACAGATTGATTCCAGATGCATCAAAAGAGAAGAAAGATGAAGCCAAAGAACTTTATCTAAATGATAAGAGAAAATCGGAATTAAATTTTTTTTTGTTTCAGTTAGACAAATTTGCCATAATAATATGTAAAAAAGGTAAGCAAAACAGTGTTTTGAACTACCTTGGCATAAAGCAAAATATGACTACCAACTTATTTATGAACTTAGGAATCCCCATCGATGATTTCCTTTTATGGGTATGCTGGGCCACTAATAATCACAACACTTTTCTCGATTTAAAATTAAGACGTATAAGCGAAGATAGGACCGAGGACAGATCTCTTAAGGCAAGATCACAGAAAGAATTAGGCGGAAATCAAATATCAGATTCTTTTGATTTCAAGTATAGGATAGGCGGTGGATATCCTTTAAATGGGTTGAAATTTGAGGTTGAAGAAACAAATTTAGGAACCCACTTGGAAATAGGTATATTTGTAGAGGATAAGGGTACCCCCATGATCACTGTTTCCAGATTTGTATATCTCAGGAGTGGGATAGTTAATAAACAAATTCAATCCAACCCAAACCTTGATAAGGAGACTTTAAAGGAGATTTTAAAAATGAATATAGCGGTTGACGTGATCTACAAACTTGTAGGCGAATACAAAAATGATATAAACTGGGCGACCGAAAGAGTGAAATTTGTGAATTCTCAATTGCAGGAAGCTGGCAAACTTTTTCAGGGAAATCAATCTGGGGGGCAAAGTCCGTAGAACAGGAAAGATGGAAAAAGTAAATAAGTGAGTAAACGTTGTATAATGTACCGAGATGAAAAGATGGTTGCGGGGAATATAGATAATACCCAATACATAATGGTAAGTGTTAAGGGTGATATCTCAAGTGATGAAAAGGAAAAATACAAACCAATTAAAATCAATGAAACAAAATTACTTTTCATTCCATATGATGAATTAGAAAAGATGGAAAAGAATTTTCATGTGCCACACAAAATAATCGAAGTCTCATGGTCAATTATGTATCCGGTTTTAAAGACAGTGTTAAATGAGGACTGGGATTTCAAATTTGAGAATGATGAAGACTATGATACACTGGAAGAAATTAAAGAAAAATATAATGAACCAGAAGAAAGGTTAGACAAAATTGAAGAATTTTTTAAACAAAAATATCAATGGCCCAATGGAATACCAGACCCAATAATGCACACACGTTTGATAATTACACCAAAAGATAGTAACACGGATTTCATTTTTTATTATGGGGAAACGGTTGAACTTCAAAATAACCGGAAAGAAGACAGAGAACACTTATTTAGACTCATAATGGAACAATACAACAAGTTAGGGTACAGATTAATTTTAAGAGACAATAAAAAAAGGAAACAAAATGACCATTCTGTTCTTGCTTGAAATAACGGGAGACATTCTAGCACTCTATTTTCTGGTTATTGAACTACTTCAAGATTTTTTAAAAAATTTTTCACATTTAAAGTATATAATTCCAGAAAATTGGCATAGATCTATTAAATTTTATATTTTTACCGGTAGGGAATTACAAGAAGTTGGGTGCAGGGATATCTCGATTAAGGCAAAAAAAGTTGACACTAACAGTAAATCATCCTACCAAATACCATTTAAATTATGTATTCCTAAAGGAAGGGATGAGTTGAAAAATTTTAAAGGGGCAACTATAACATTTTTAGCCAGCAATGAAAACGACATCCATATAATTAGATATGACGATCAGGACTTAGGGAATGTCATAAACATAAACAAGAGTGCATTAGAATTGGCAGATCAAGAGATGTACTTTCTGAAATTATCAAGAAATTATTACGGTGTAGACGTACAAATAAATGTGGTGTCAGAAGTTATTAAGAAATCAGGAAAAACATCTAAGGTAACCAAACCGGCCATCATAATAGATGGATTGGAAGGTTTAGGAAGTAATTCGATAGAATTGAAAACTTAGCAGTCACCGAAATAAATTTATTTTTTTAAATTGGTATGCCAAAGTATTGGATTAGTTCAATATCACCAGATGAGGGAGTACAGAATTAATTCAAAGATGCGTTCAAATCCGTAGCTACTATCTTTACCCCAGATGCTGGTGTTAATAACAACATTTTTACACTGAACGAAAAAAACATGATAATTTGCAGCGAGGAAAATGCAGGTTTGATCTTAGCATACATCTCTAAAAAATTAGGTTTACGTATCTCAGATAAGAGGCTCATTAATGTGGAATCGGCCACAAATGTCTAATTGTCGTTATGCAGATAATAAAAATAATTATCCATTTTTGTCATGGTAAACTCATTTCCCTTCAAGTTTCTTACTGGACCACCACTTATCCTCATTATAACATATCCAGAGCTCCCGATTCCGTCTTCAAGCTCCACCCAGTATACCCTATATCCCAAAAGCATCAGGAATGGATTGAAGAGCATAACATTCCAACTGAATGCATATATGCCGAATACCGCAACAAGTACAATCAACAGCAGCACTCCTTTAAATCCACCAACTACCGACACTGATACCACAGACACAGCATAGGCTATAATGTAGTTTGATACAGTGCTTGATACTTCAGTAGTTTCCTTTATTCTTTTTGCATCAGAATTCTTATCCCGGTCAACATTCTTTAAATATTTTATCCATAAAATAAATCCAAGAAAAGAAGCCCCGATTGGTATTAAACTGATAATGAATAGTGTTTGCTGATTAAGTGTAGAAAATTCGAAAGGGAAATCATATATTAACGCTATCGCTACAAAAGTTGGAAGCATATTCGAAAGATAAAACAAAACCTTACGGCCAAATGACATTTCAATCATGTGATTATGTAAAACATTGTAAGCAAATATTTAAAGAAAATTGTATATAAATTCAACATGGTTTATAATAAAATAATTCAACCCTCTTCGTTTTTTCTCTCAATCTGCCATTTATTCCGTAATTCATGTATTCCTTCTTCAAGTTAGGCTTTCCAAAGATCTTCTTGATGAATTCATCCTCATTTATGTTTAACAGATACTTTCCTCCGATACTGTCAAGGATTTCCTTCAAGTCAATGAAATCACTGTCTTCCATCTCATAGTCGTATAATCCCCTGATATTGTGGTAAGGAGGATCAAAATAGAAGAAAGTCCCCTCGGAATCATATCTTTTTATTAAATCCCTGAAATCAAGTCTCTCTATTGTCCAGAGTTTTATTTCATCATAAAGTGAGTTTATCGTCTCTTCTGCTTTCAGGAGCTTCAATGATTTATTTTTCTTGGTTGAATACGAATATGAACTGCCCTGGCCGTTGAATGAGAGCATGTTCCTGTAAAAATACCGGAATGCATTTTCAGCAGGATCATCACTCCTCTCTTTATATCTTGAAAACAGTTCCCTGGAATTCAATACATAATCCAGTTTCTCAATCACGGTATCCCTGTTGTTCCTCACTTGCTCAAAGAAACTGACAAGATCTGTATTCAGATCATTGTATATCTTTACCCTTGCATCTGTATTCATCAGCACTTTTCCAGACCCACCGAATACGTCCACAAGAGCTGTTTTTTTCGAGCCATTAATGATTTCAAGGATATCTGGAAGCATGTAATACTTCCCGCCAGGATATGCGATAAGTGATTTCACAAAACCATAATTTAAGGAGGTAAATGTCTTTGCGTTTCTGCATAATTGTATGCATCAGCAAACCCTTATATTCACTGGAATAATCAAACGGTATGGACACTTCCCTCAGGGTTGATATGGAAACTCTTCTACTTCTAAAAGAAATAAAAACAAGAATGGAGAGAGAACGCATTAAACTGCTGTCTTATGATTTTGTCTTGAAGGAATTAATAGAGAAGGCAGAAAGAAAAATAATCATTGTAAATTGAAGTTATTTTCTTCGGTTCTGTCAAGTCTAAGGTTGATCTGTTCTCCAGTAAAATTTCGGTGGATAAAACTCAATATACTTTAATTGCTTCATAAGGTATGGGTAAATATGAAGATGCAAAGTTTCTTGTAATAAGAAAAGCAAGGAAAGAATGGACATGTTTTAGATGTGGTAAGAGAATTTCTATTGGTCAATACTATTACAGAGAATCGTTGGGATTAATAGACAAAGGTCCGAACATAACCCTACAGGCTTATTGCAAAGATTGTGGCAGCTTACCTGATGAAGTCCGACTCGGATAGGCATGCACTTTCTCTGATATCCTATATGATGGTTTCCAGTTTGCTTTCAGATGGGCGAATGTTCCTTTATGTGCATTCTCATCTCCTGTCACTTATGAAATCTATAAATGAAAAATTGAATATTAAACTAATATTTGTAATACGAATATAAATTAATATTGTGTTACTGATAACATAATTGTTACTACAGTAACAAAAATAAGATTGTTTAAAAGATATGGACCAGATCAGGATCTTCATTTAACCTTGAAAATTAATCTTTTCTCATCAAAATTATGTATTCTTTAGTCATAGTATCATCAAGTCTTCCCGCAATGTTAGAAGGACTATTCTTTGAGGGCATTCTCTTATTTGGAATGCTTCTTAAAAAAATTTCAACTTTCTCGAAACCATTCTTTTCAAAGAAACACACTATTGATTTGTCAGTTGGAAGTGATACTCCTGCAACTTTCCTATTTGCTACAACATAGCAAGCATATCCACCATTCTTTATGGTATTTGACACATTATTGATTGAACTTCTTAGGTCTGAGTAAAAAGAATATACATCCAAGGATCTAATGGGGTTTATTCCGTCTACCTCCCTAAGGGCCTTATCAAGTTCTTCACATCCAAAGGTTACAGGCTCCGATTTCTTCCCACCCATTGATGCTGTATCAACATTATGGCTTAAGATTCCCAGCCATTGTGAAGAGAGTTTTGAATACTGACCATATGCAACTGTGGTATGGGAATCGCCATAGGGCGGAGACGTAATAACAATGTCAATTGATTTTTCCCTTATTTTGTTTTTTGGAATCAGGTCTACAGTATTCGTAAGATATACTTTTGAAGTAGGTTGGTAATTGAGTTCGGACATTTTCCTATGGAATGAATCGTATCCTTTGAAATTCCTGAATAATTTTTCCTTCATTATGGCAAACGGGTCGGGATTATAGTCTTTCAGCTTCTCTTTGTTATATCTATATAGCTTGAATTCACCCTTCCTTGTGTTGGAACTTTCCCTTATGGTCTCGCTCGCAGTTGCTTCAAAGAATTTCCTAATCCTTTTGTCTTTGATCCTGCCGATATACCTTAAAATCAGGCCTATGCCTTGTATTGCATTGGGCTTAAACCAGAATTCAAGGTTTTCTTTTTCTATAATCTTTGGCGTTCCCTTTGGGAACATCGTAAATTCAACAAAACGGTCTATTTCATTGCTTAAACCAATGGGTTCCATATGATATTCTGTCTTTGCCTCTGATATTAGTTTAGCAAGAGGGTTAATGTCGGTTCCAATTACGTTTAATCCTGCCAATAATCCTTCTACCAAGGAGCTCCCTGAACCGCAGTAAGGATCAAATAATAGATTACCCTCTTTTTCCTCCAGTATTTTTATTATGTTTCTTGGAATTTGTGGGATCATCCTTGCGGGGTAATCGTGGTATATATGGGTGTATTCCCTAGTATTCTCATTAAGAAATGTCCAGTCCCTTTCCTTGTTCTCTTCTATCATAGCTTCCTCATTTTTGGTATTATCCTATCTCTATATGCAAAGCAGTCTTGAATGTTTGACTCAAGCACCCTAAATGCAGTGCCATGATCATGAGGCTTTCCTTCATTTTTGCTTCCCTTTGGGTAAATTCCAATTCTTAGTTCAACCTTTACAATGCCATTGCTTATAAGGGTTATAAATCTTTCAAATGAAAAACTCATCAGCACCCATGCTTCATTATAGTTGAATTCCTCATTCATCTTAGTTCCCCTTGTATCAGCCTTCACAAGCAGAACTCTATACATTTTTGATTCAAAGGATTTCTTAAGTGTCTCATAATCCCATCCGCCATATATCTTCCCATGAATATTCACGATGTCAATTCTGTCAGGTGTAACTGCAAGCTTTAATGAAGGAATGCCTTTGATCTCAGTCATTTTATTTCCATAAAGATCGACGTGAAGATTCTTCTTTGTTGGATCATTAACACTTTGGTATCCATAATCCTCGAGCAACTCTTTTATCGATTCACTAGGCTTAGGGCTCTTTGTAAAAAGAGTTATCATTGATGATGAACCCTTTCGTACAGATTTTAATTCGACCTTCTCTCCATTTGGACCTGGAAAGTTGTTTTCTTTTATTCCCAAAAGATCTTCAAGTGTTTTTCCTATACCGGTATCATTGGTTCGATTTGAGTGAATCCATTGGTTGCTGATTTCATTTAATCGATCAACCAATTCGTTAAAGCCTTTCATTTGATTGTGTAATGGATAAGTGTATATATGAATTTACAAACGTTACGTATCCCATTTATCTCACCCTTCCCATAAACTCTGACGTATCCATACCTGTTATCTGAGTATATATCGATGTTGTAAAAACAGATGAATGTCCTAACCATTGCTGCAGTATATTCAATGGCACATTATCCATTATGGCCTTAACAGCAAAGGTATGTCTGAATTTATGAGCAAGAATGGATTTATGAGCAAAGCCTAACGGGTAGAACATTTAAAGTATTTGAAATGAGTACTGAATCATGATAAATATGGCTACAAAGGAAGATGTTGCTTATTATTTTAGTAGGAAAGCAAGAGAATGGCAATCCAGTGAGAAAAGTGTTGAAAACTATATTAAACAGGAGGGGAAAACTGGACTCACACAGGAGTTTCGGTCAGATCCTGAGTTCATGGTTGTATGTCAATTCATTCAACAAGCAGGGGCATTTCAGCTTAGAAACAGCATCGGGAAAGGATTCGAAGAGGCCGCTGGAATTATGTTCGGTATACCACTACTCGGGGCCATGGATATAATAATTGGAGCTATAGAAGAAGCGTGCGGTAATTATGTTGTTGGGGAAAAGCTCCTAAAGGCTGGTACTGCAGTTGTTGGTGTATTTATAATCGGTGCAATACTTGGAGGATTAAGCAAGTGAAGATGCTTTACTTATCAACACGCATATGCACAATATATGATATATACTATATGTTTATATTGACACCTCATATATACGAATTGTGAACGACAAGAAAGTCCCTATATCACTGAGCAAAAATGACTATGTTTTCTTAAATTACATACAACAGGGAATACTTTATTCTGGAGCCCCAATATCTAACGTTTTTGACTTTAGCGATATACTTAAGGCCTGTGTGTTGCACTCTGCAATAAAGATATATTTTGCAAGCGCTGTGGAGTGAGGCTTGGATGAAAATAGAATTTAGAAATATTGATATTAACGAAAAATTTTTCAATCCAACTCTGAGAATAGGCGTAAAATTGGAATACACAATAGGTATGGAAGCTTTAATGAATGCGTTTGGAAACTTAAATTATGAAGGGAAAATAATCGGAAAACTGGAACTTGAGAATGAAAACAATTTAAGTTTTGCAATATATGCACTGGATGAAACGCAGAATAAAAATAGTTACCCAATTGATTTGTTTTTTAAATGTGTCTTAAATAGGGAAGTTATAAGATACATAAATGACACAAGAAAGAAAGCAAAGAATGGTGATGTTAATTTAAGTGTGGACATAAAGCTGCTCTATCTAGAGCCCAGAACTTTTATAACCAACTACAAATCACAACCTCAAACAAATATAAAACTTTTATCGACTCATAATGGAAACACCTACCTGGAAATTAGAAATGCCTCAGCATCATTCCCAACCCGTATAAAAGCATCTGACTGGGTCAATGATTTTGCACCAAATCTGGGCTTAGGGGAATACGAAATTATTGAAATCAAGAAATTTATTAAAAATGTTCCGGCGGGAGCAATGGGTTTTGAAGAAATCCTGAATAAAATAGATCAGGCGAACACTAAACTATTAAAAGGGGGAAGTCCAGAGGATATACTTTCAGATTTGAGAAGCACGTGGGATGTATTCGACCAATACCATAAAGACTACTTCAATGAGATAAACAAATTAATCAGAGGGAATTCAAAGAAAGAAGAGAAAGAACCACCAAAGGAAGAAAGAATAGAAAAAATACATAAGGCCATGCTGAGTTACTTGGGAAGCATCAATGATCTAAAGGAATCAATCGATAAATTCACTCAGATTGGACCTCATAGGGAGATATATCATTCAACAATGGAAGATGCAGAGTTGGCATTCCGACTTACAACGTCTCTAATTGCGTACTACTCTAAGCTTTTGAGCAAGATAAGCACGGATAGTGAAGTGAATGAATAGGACGGACAAAGATGCAAAGACTTATAAGAAAAATAAAATTAAATTCTAGGTGTGTTAAATGGCAAATAGATCAAATATTTCAAATGTTTTTGACCTCTATGATATGGCATTGACCCAAACCAGGGAAAGGCTGGAAGAGAGAGTTGTTGAAGGCACAAAAGAGTTGGAAAAGTTCTACAATGAGTTCCTAAAAGATCACGTAATACAATATTTAGAACTGTTCAATAACAAGTTATTTAGGAAGGAAATGCACATAGAGTTTGAAAACAGATACCACAGTTCAGAGCTTAGATTTTGGGCCATAGATGGAACTTGCAAGAAAATAGAAACTTCAGATCTTGCTATATTTTATGGTGGCTCGTATGTTGTTAAGGGCACAATAGGTTTACAAATGAACCCCCCTTTATTGTCTTACCACGAGTCTGAACCTGAAAACGATAGCAGCTTAGTTGCATATTTACCCTTATCTCCAGAGGATTTAACTATGATAGATCCAGACAATAGATTCTTCGTCGACGATTCAGAGATCATTTCATCATCTGGGCTTGATACATCTCTAATGCTTTTGGCGGAAATTTACATGATTTACAGAGGGGTATCTGGGCCGGATAGACCACACATTATACTTTGGGATCATTCACTATCATCAGTTCTTGCTAATGCAACACCAAACGTAAAGGAATTGAGGTTTTCAGGAGTTCAAATTGGTGGAGAAACTGTGTGGTATCCGGATTTGCTTGTAGGTTACTCAAAACCATGGAACAGCAAGCTGGATGTTCCCTCAAGAAAGTCCCACAGGTTGTGGGAAAGAGCCATAGCCAAAATATATGAGTCACCAACTAAAAGTATAAATTTGGAGGAGTTCTCAAAGGATTCCAAACTGCCTATTAACAATGTGATAAGTCAGGTTAAACTTATATGGGAAGCTGATAAATATGGAAGAATCCACGAAAATGGTAATCCAGCTGAAGCTTTGGTGGTGAAGAATGACAACATCCTAACATTAAACAAAGAATACTTCT
>JAKBGP010000066.1 GCA_021833045.1 Thermoplasmata archaeon | reverse complement strand
AATCTTGAAGTCAGTTTCGTTGAAATTGTCTGATTTGGCTACACATTGAATAATACTTGAAGCGTCTCTCAGGATAACAAAAACCAATTTACCTGATGTTCTAATTCTATAGACCCATCCCCTTATGTTGAATTCTTTACCTGTGGATGAATCGTTCAGAATGGAGGATATCTGTTCCATGAAACCAGATTAATTCAGGCAATATATATTTGTTCGAAATAGTCAAGCAATTTAGGGTTAAATAAAATAGGATAAGAAACACCGAGAATAATCTCATCTCTTACCATTTCTGTGTTCTTCTCGAGTAATCTTACATTTCTGTTTAAAACACTTTCCGAAACTTTAAACTGACCCATTTGCCATTTAACCTGAGATACCAGTATACCTATTATTTCCTGAAGAATCATCTTATCCATTCCTGTAGATTTCTTCCAGTAGTGTTCCATTATTTCATGTAATTCCCAAAAGCGTTCGTCCCTGTTCATTAATATAAATTTCTCAACTGAAAAATTGCTGTAAAAATTTTCATGATCATAAATTTCTGCATTAAATCTGAATTTCTCATTATATAAAGTAGGGATATTTTCGTCAGGATTCATGTCATAGAAGTCAAGCTCCACACCATAAGTGGTTTTCCTGGTTATATGTTTTAATTTCAGGTTTTCTGGAGAACTTCCATAATATCCTATTATAATTCTCATTTCAAAGAGAGTTTCCTAGATTTCTGGACCTATATCTTTCAACAAGCTTCTCTGGTATTCCTTTTACCACAAGCGAATTCCAGTCATCAATTACATGTCTTTCAATTGCCAAGGAAATCAACGAATCGGTGGGAATATAATATGTGTGTGGTGCATAGGAAGTTCCAAGTAGCCAGGGCGGGTAATTGAAATATCCTCTGAATTTTCCCGGGATAACGGGTAGTAAAACATCTGAAAGAATGGAAGCTACCTTTTCGTTATAGTACCAGTAATTAATCTGCGTTTCTCTGAACTTTATGCTTGGGACATACATTTTCCACTTTAGTCCATAAATGAAAATCTCTCCTTTATAGATAGATGATCCTCCAAATTCATCATAGACTGTCTGGGGCGGTTCTTCCTCAACTCCAGATTCAATATTTACAATTCTTACAGGTGTCCCCTTGAACATACTGAGCCTTCTGTGGATAGAATTCTCTATCCATTCCCGTTCATCCTCTGTTATCGTATTATCATTCCCTACCTGATCAAGTAGATCTATTAAATCCTCAACCGTCCCATTTAGGACAAGTTTTTGATAATACTCAGATTTTACTGCCATTTTGATGCCTTCCACTTATCAAGATAATCTAAATATATAACACTTATGGGACAATCAGGAACATAATAATTCTGCAGAATTCTGGATTATTATATTTGAATTGATTTAACATTTCGATATTATGACTTTGACTTTTGTTATCAAGAATTTGGAAAACTTTTATAATATTACATCTATGGGATGATATGGAATCCAGGGAGCTGATTTCAAAGTATATCCAGGATCTAAAAGAAATAGGCGATAAAATTTTCATTGTAAATTCTTCTTACTATAAATCTGGTAATTTTGAAGACAAGGAGATTTTTAAATTCACGCCTTTTGATCTCAATCAAATGGAGTTAAACATTCCTCTATCGCCACATGAAAACATGAAGGAACTTCTATCAGATATGGGGCATGATTTCCTTATTTCCGAGGGAGTCGAATTCATGAAATTAAAGGATGATGAGGATGAAGAACAAAATGACAAAAAAAGAACTAATATTCCCACGGTTGACATAAACAGTTTAGGAACAATCGAAGCAATAGATCTTGCTTACAATCTTAAACTAAAGGAGAGAACGACGGAAGAAAAAGAGCCTATAGATGTTATTGATCTTTCCTATGAAATCAAGAATGAACTGAGGTTCCCGGATGAATTTTTTAACGATTTTCCCTCAAAACTAATGGAATCGCCCTATCTTAATACGATTAAGAACTGCACAAAATATGGTTTTATTCAGGGATTTAGAGTGTATTATAATTTTTATCAAATTTCAGGTAATTCCATAGTTCCAATTTCCTCTTATCCAGCGGTAATAGCAATGAGCCAGAATATTAATATTGAGGGACTTATGATGTCACTTCAAAGTAAGTTTAAAAGTTTTTCAGAAACTGAAGAATTTCAGGTCTATAACACCTATAGAATGGTTAGGAATATTAAGAATAAGTATCTTATGAGAAAGGGAAAACCCTCTTCCGTCTCAATATTCACCAAACCGGAACTTGAATGGGCAGAAAGTTCAGGTCTGTTCGAGATAATAGAAGATAAATTACAGCTCAAAGAGGGTGTGGTACCAGCAGATCTTTCAGATTTGATCAACGAATATGCTATTGGAGCAGAGAGAATTGTTCAAAAGTGGAAAAGTATGAAATTATTTTAAAACTATTCTTTCTTATTTATATTTTCATCGATTGTCTTGCCAAACACCTTGCCTACTTCCCTGTACCCTATCTTTTGATAGAAGTTCAGTGCAATAAGGTTCAGAGCAGGAAATTCTGCCGTAACAACTCCTATATTTCTTTTCCTCATCTCTGCATACAGGTGATCAAGTAATAAATTTCCAACATTCTTCCTCCTAAGCTCTGGCATAATATAAAGATCTATTATCCTTACTTCATAGTTAGGTACATACGAAACTCTCTCCCTGACCTCTGCCTTAATGAGACCGTAAATTTTTTTATTTGATACTGCTACAAGGGCGATATTTTTCTTCTTATCCTTTATGCATTCAAGGTAGTAGTTTTTTATTCCACCATGATTCTCTTCATTTGCAGTGAACAGGGAATCAAACTCGCCATTCAGTCTCTTCATTCTCAGAATGAGCTCAACAAACTGGTCTATATCACTCTCTTCTGCATTCCGCACTTCAATCTTCATTTCTTTCATTCATTCACCTCAGGTAATTTTTCTACTATATTCAATTTCATCATTTTTTCAAAATTCTCTCTGTTTAGGGTAATAATCTCACTTGCCGTCTTATAGAATCCTTCCTTGCTATTTACCTTTCGCGCAAGTTTTTCCTCAACTGTCGCTCTGGCAACAGAAGAAGCTACTCTTGGATAAAGTTCCCAGTCTCCCATTGTTGGTACAATATGATCAGGATCTGGATTCTTCACATAATCTGCAATCTCGTAGGCAGCCTTAACCATTATTCTGAAATTTACTCCTCGAGAGCGAGCATCCAGCACTCCTCTAAATATTCCCGGAAATACAAGGCTGTTATTTATCTGGTTTGGAAAATCGCTTCGACCGGTAGCAACTACTTTTGCACCAGCCGATTTTGCATCGTCTGGCCATATCTCAGGTAACGGATTTGCCAAAGCAAATATTGCAGGATCCCTGTTCATTTTCCTAACCCACTCTGGTTTGATAAGACCGGGTTGAGATTTTGCAGCTGAAACTACTATATCTACTCCCTCCATGGACTCTTCTATATCTCCTTTCCTCCTTTCCTCATTGGTTTTCAATGCCAGCTCGTATTTCCATGGATTTGATATCATTATCTTATCAAGATCAGTTCTCTCAGGTTCTAAAATACCCTTCGAATCAACCATTATAATATTTCCCGGTTTAAATCCAGCCTCTATCATAAGATGTGCAGCAGCAATATTTGCTGCACCTGATCCTATAAGAGATACTGTTGTATCCGGTATTTTCTTACCTGCAATTCTCAGAGAATTAATGAGACCAGCCAGAATTATGCAGGCTGTCCCAAGCTGGTCATCGTGCCATGCAGGAATGCTTAACTTTTCCTGTAATTCTCTAAGAACAAAGAAACATTTTGGGCTTTCAATATCCTCCAGATTATACCCACCAAAAGACGGTTCCAATGCCATTGCCACCTTTATAAATTCTTCTCCTGATGAGACTCTCATAGGTAGAGGCACGGCATTAACTCCCCCGAACAAATTAAAAATCATGGCCTTGCCTTCCATAACAGGCATAGCTGCTTCTGGTCCCACATTCCCAAGACCAAGCACTCTTGTACCATCAGTAATTATTCCAATGGAGTTCCATCTGCCTGTTAGCTCAAATGATTCGTCCGGGCTCTTGTTAATTACCCTTGATACCTCGGCAACTCCAGGCGTGTACCAGTATGAAAAATCGTTGACAGAAGAAATAGGAACATTAGGATAATTTCTTATTTTTCCCTTATAATATCTCGAGTATTCCACAGCGAGTTTGTTAAAATGCTGTGTTCTCTCTTCATTATTCATTCTATAGCATCGTAAAATTGTTTAAATAGGCTTCGAAATTATAGGATTATGGAGAAAGTAAACAATGTCAAACTTGATTGGAATTTAATTCTTTCATCGCAGAAAAAAGTGTTTCGGGATAAATTTAAGGATTTGAACGCCGATGAAGTTTATGCACCGGTTATAGACATGTTGAATAAAAACAGGATACCTTCCAGAGTTATACTGTCAAATGGGAGAATATGTGCATATGGATATGTAATGCCACCTCAGGGAATAGACGATAGATTGATCTGCTCAATGGGATTTGTAAATAAGGATGAGTCATACATTAAAAAAGGAATTGATATCGTAAATTGGTTTTTAGAAATGGCATCAAAAGAATCAAGACTTTTGATTATAGATGGTATTTTTAACGGTGAAGAATTTTTCACGAAAATTGAAGAATTGGAATTTACAAGGGCTTACAGGATAAAATTAATCGGAAATCTGGACACAATCCTGGAAAGAATAAAAAAGGTATACGAATCAATAAAAACTGGAGAAGATAATTTTATAGAACTTCAAAATGATGAAATTTCCATGGATGAAGTGGCAATAGCTCAGACTGACGCCTATGGAGGCACTCCAGATGAATTCTTGCTGATTCAAAAAAATCATAATAATATCACCCCGGAAATTATAAATTCGGGGTATTATGGAAAAATTTTGTTTACGCCATCCAAAATACTTCATAACGGAGAGATAGTTGGTTCTGTTCAGGTTAGTGATGGTTCATTTGAATTTTTTAGAATTAATACTCCATTACTGGTTGATCTCTTCATATCTAAAAAGTATCAGGGAAGGGGTTACGGTAGTTATTTACTATATCAGTCATGTAAAAGACTGAAAACTCTGGGATATAAAGATATTCAGCTTTGGGTAAATGTGGATTCACCGTCATTCAAATTCTATAAAGACTCTGGGTTTGAAGAAGAGGGTGAAGACGATCTGATGTATTACAGGGATTTTCGTTAGGTTATAAAAGTAGAAACTTCTTTAATTAATTTTTAATCTTTGATAATAGAAATAGTAAGTTCGTTCAAAGCAGTGAAATGAGCAAATTAACTGCTATAACACTTAAAGGAATGGAAATATTGTCATCCACAGGATATCTTGATATAGATTCAGCAAAGGTAGCAACCACTGCAAGAAGAACATAGAGCGGTCCCAGTATGGCGAAAGCAAAGATGGCTGTTGGAATTAACATGAACAAAAAACCTCCTATGCTCTTTTTGTGGTTGTAAAAAAGTTTTTTTGTTCTCAGGTTTACACCTCCTATAGTAGCCAGTGAATCTCCTATAGCCATTGCAAAAACTCCTATTTCAACAACCCTCCATCTTAATGACAGCGCAATGAGGATCATCAGTCCGGCGATGAACCACAGACTGCCGACCCCAGGTTGAACATTATTTCTTTCAAAATGAAGGATCGCCTTAGAAATTCTGGATTCTCTTTCCACTGCAGCAACATTAACAAGAACTATACTGATAAGGATTGCAAGCAGGAGACCACCCTCCAGAAGTACCTTTGGTATAAAAATTATGGCTAGAAGAATGATTATCCCAGAGAAGATCTGAACAACATCTCTTTCAACCTCTGTTCTTTTCTTCTTTCCCCTTTCATTCTCATTATCCAGATTCATAAGTCTAACACTGTTGGAGAGAAGCAGTGAAATTGAGATGCCCACTCCAAGCGAAAGTGTTTCATGAAGAAGGGGAGAAATACTGAAGTTCAGCGCTCCATCCAGCACGGTTAAAAATATAAGAATGGCTATGAAAATGTAAGAGTTTCTTGAGTAAAGGGTATTTATAGAGAGAGTACCAAGAACAACAATTGCAAAATCTATTGTATCCGGGAAGAAGAGATAGAACAGTAATCCAATGAGAAGGGAAACTATTAGGGAATAATCTGCCAACTTGTATCGAAAAATTCGAAATAGTGTGATACTTCCAGCAATTATCACGACATTAAAAAGGAGAAAATCGAAAAATATCACGGGATATAATTAATTACTAATATAAAAAATTGGTTAAAGTGGAAAGTCCATACTACCAAAAGCTTTTTTCCAGTCATCCAGGAACCTTGTAAGGCCTTCAGTTGTTTTTGGGTGGCTTGGAAGTTTAGATAACACGTCAAATGGAAGTGTTATCACATCTGCTCCCATTATCATTGACCTCAAAACGTGCAATGGACTCCTGATAGATGCTACAAGGATATTTGTCTTCATATCATAATTAGTATAGATAGTTTTAATCTGTTCTATAAGTGACATCCCATCTTCCGCTATATCATCGAGCCTACCAACAAATGGGGATACATATGTTGCTCCTGCTTTTGCTGCAAACAATGCCTGTATACCACTGAAAATAAGGGTCGAATTAACATGCACTCCCTTATCAGAAAGAGCCTTGGTTACTTTAAGACCAACAGTAGTAAATGGAACCTTAACAACAGCATTTTTTCCCAGTTCGCTTATTTTGAATGCCTGCTTCAGCATGTTATCGTAATCTTCTGCAATTACCTCAATGCTTACTGGTCCAGGGGTTTCTTTAAGTATCTTGGTGACAATATCTTTGAAACTTCCACCGTTTTTCATTTCCCTTGCTATTAATGACGGGTTTGTTGTAACTCCATCAAGTAGCCCCCACTCATTTGCCTGCTTTATCTCGGTTAAATTTGCCGTATCAAGAAATAGTTTCATATTTTTTTTCCTCCCTGAATGATTTTACACCAGCTGAAACGATATCATTTACACCCATATGAAAATAATCAAACAACTCCCATGATTTACCAGATTTTCCAAAGGAATCCTTCATCCCAACTCTTACTACAGGAACAGGGTATTCCTCAGAGGTAACTTCGCAGACTCTACTTCCTAAGCCATTGTAAATTGAATGTTCTTCGGCAGTAACTATATGCCCTGTTTTCTTAGCATATTCTATTATATTTGATCTGTCAATGGGTTTGATAGAAGAGACATTTATAACTGCGGTATCTATTGCAAGTTCCTTTAGCTTTTCTGCAGCCTGAAGTGCAAATGAAAGCATAGATCCATTTGCAAAAATTGTTAGATCATTCCCATCTCTCAACACAGTATTCTTTCCTTCCCTGAATTGATATCCCTCTTCATTAAGGACTGGAAATTTTTCCCTGGTGAGTCTTACGTAGTACGGAGTTTTGGTCTTTTCAACCAAGTAATCTATTACAGACTCTGTTTCAACCGAATCTGATGGAACAATAACCTTCATGTTGGGAAGTCCGCTCATTAATCCTACATCTTCAACCATCTGATGTGTTGCCCCATCTTCACCCACCGTTATACCCGCGTGAGTAACAACGAATTTGACGTTTATATTATTGTAACAGACTGACTGCCTTATCTGTTCATATGTCCTTGTCAAAAAAATTGCGAATGTTGAAACAAATGGCTTCAAATCACTGAGAGCCATCCCTGCAGCTGTTGTAACCATAGACTGTTCTGAAATTCCCATATTAAAGAATCTATCAGGAAACTCTTTTCCGAATGCCTGAGTCTTTGTTGAACTTGACAGATCCGCATCAAGAACAACAAGATCCTTATGAACCCTGCCAAGTTCAACCAGTTTCTTTCCATATGCTTCTCTTAAACTTTCACTTTTCATAAATTCTAGCACCTATTTCACTCAAAGCTTGTTCATACTCTTCATTTGACGCAGGGGGAGATCCGTGGTATTTTGGATTATTCTCCATATAACTTACACCCTTACCCTTTACAGTATTGGCTATCAAAAATACTGGCTTATCTGTACTCTTTCTTGCAAAGTCAAAAGCCGCATGTATTTCATTAAAGTTGTGTCCATTAAATTCCATAACATTCCAGCCAAAAGATTTGACCTTTTCGTAAACATTTCCCATAGGCATTATATCCTTGGTGAAGCCATCTAGCTGAACTCCATTCTTGTCAAGTATGGCAACCAGATTATTCAGCCTATACTTACTGCCTGCCATGAGTGATTCCCAAATGCTTCCCTCTTCTATTTCTCCATCTCCAAGAACGGCAAAAACTCTGTAATTTTCTTTTTTAAGTTTTGAAGCAATGGCCATTCCCACTGCCACACCTAATCCCTGTCCAAGGGACCCTGTGGATGATTCAACACCAGGGACTCCTCGATGAACATGACCCTCAAGTTTTGAGTTTAGCTGTCTAAAATCCATTAAAAGTTCCTGAGGAAAATAACCCCTTAATGCAAGAATACTGTACAGTGCTGGAGATGCATGTCCCTTGCTCATTACCAGGCGGTCCCTATTTGGCATCTCCGGATCTTTAGGATCTATAACCATCTCTTTGAAATAAAGGTCTGTAAGAATATCTATTATACTGAGAGAACCACCTGGATGTCCGCTCTTAGCGCTGTATACCATTTTTATTATTAGGGATCTAGCTGACTGTGCGATATTAAAAAGTGTCTTATTATCCAGTTTTTTATCCTGGATTTCCATATCACTAGGAAATTCCATTTTTCACATTGCCCCGAATTACTTTATAGAAAATGAAATTAAAACTTTTCCTATTTTTACAAACTAAAAAATTATGAAATTTCATGTTTGTCTTTTCTTATATGAAACTCCTCTCCTTCAGGTATAATTCCGGTCGCAAAGAATATGATCTTTACCTTTCCTTTAAATGTATTATCGGTTTCCTGTCTGACAATAATGTTTGCACCCGGTGATACTTTGTCCTTCATGAATTTCATTGCTTTTTCCCTTTCTTCCACGGTTAAGGTATCATCTCCGGAAATGCTTAGAAGGAGACCCCTCGCCTGGGAAATCTCTGAAGAGTTAAATGGAGAATTTAATGCAGATTCGCAGGCTTCCATTACCCTCTGCTCAGGTGACGAATCAGAAATCCCCACTCCAAATATACCAAGCCCACCAAGTTCAAGAATTTTTTCAAGATCTGAAAGCTCTGTATTCACAGTTGCACTCTTTGAAACGCTTTCAATCAATCCTTCAATTGCATTCATCATGATGGAATCAGCAAATTCAAGGGCAACGTTGAACAGCTCCCTTGGTGCATATTTTCTTATCCGGTCATTCTCGAAGAGGATAAGGGAATCGCAGAATTGAATCAGTTCTGATTCTCCTTTTCTGGCATTCTCCATACGTTTTTTCCCTTCGCTTGCCATTGGGAGGGAAGCTATACCTATAACTATGGAATTTCTTTCCTTTGCCTTCATCGCAAGAAAGGGTGAGGAACCCGTTCCAGTCCCGCCACCAAGTCCAGTTACAATGATCGCGATTTTAACCCTGTCCAGGCTTTTTTCAATCTCTGTTTGAGACTCTCTGGCTGCAGCATTACCAACCTGAGGGTCGGCTCCAGCCCCTCTTCCCTTTGTGAGTTGTTTTCCAAGCACAATCTTCTCTTTCACTCCAATCTTACTGAGATGTGATGCATCTGTATTTGCTGCCGCAAATGAGATTTCGCAATATGGTGAGTTAAAACTTCTATTTACCATTCTCTTGATAGTGTTAGAGCCTGCCCCGCCCATTCCAAAGATCTTTATCCTTAATTTATTCTCCTCAACAAGTTCTGTGAGTTTTTCCTTTGAAGTACCGTAATTTTCCTCTTCTTCATCAATGCTGGGATTCCCAGAAATCATAATGAATAATAGTATAGGAATATATAAGTTATCTTTTTTGTTTCCTGTATAATTCTAAGTTATC
>JAKBGP010000065.1 GCA_021833045.1 Thermoplasmata archaeon | reverse complement strand
TGTAGGCCCACTTATTGACAATGATGCTGTAAGCAATTATTTTGCAGCCATAGAAACCGCAAAAAAACAGGGAGGAAAACTTCTGTACGGTGGGAGCAAACATGGAAATGGAAATTATGTCCTTCCCACCATAATTGAGGCAGAAGAAGGCATGAGCATAACCAGAGATGAGACCTTTGCGCCTATCCTGTATGCATTCAAATATTCAGACTTTGAAGAGGCCGTGAGAATACATAATGATGTTCCTCAGGGACTTTCCTCCACCATATTCACCAATGATCTGAGAGAAGAGGAATATTTCCTCTCTGCGAGGGGCTCAGACTGCGGAATAGCAAATGTGAACACATCAACTGCAGGAGCAGAGATCGGGGGAGCATTTGGCGGAGAAAAGGATACTGGTGGTGGAAGGGAAAGCGGGAGCGATGCATGGAAATCCTATATGAGGCGCCAGACTGTAACGAAGAATTTTGGGAATGACGTACCACTTTCTCAGGGTGTAAGGTTCAATATAGATTGAGCCCTATCACAAAAATTTCCATAAAAATTATGGTAAATCCTTAAACTCCTTCTGTGCCCTTTTTCTTGCACGCCTGCGCCTGATGGCTGAAACGATTATGTAGGCATACAAAATTATTCCAGCATATATTAAACCACTGAGAATTGCATACACAGGATTTGAATAGGACATCTGAACTACAGAAGAATTGATCACAGTATTGCTCTTCAGTACTGCTGAAACCCTGATATAGTAGGTTTTTCCAGGATATATGCCATTGAGGAATGTGTATGATTGCGTTGGTGAACTTATTATGACCTTATTCCAGCTTGAGTTTGTGCCATCCCTGTATTCCAGAATATAGTAACTGATCTGTGAAACTATGTTTGTACTCCATGAAATATAGGAAGTGAAGAACAGAAGCGGGAGCACTCTATTAATATATACAGAAGGTGTGTTACCATTAAGTGGTTTTGGGGAAGGGTATATTTCCATGTCAAAACCTGAAACGTTTCCTGAAAGAGTTACATTGGCGCTGAAGTTATTAAAATTCTGGTTGGATAAGGTGATCCTGGAAGTTCCGGAAGGAAGCCAGATGGAATAGAACCCCGAAATTGTAGTTAGAGAGTAATCTGTGGAATTATAACTTACATTCACATTTGAAACTGGTACATTGATATTGTAAAGCGAAATAAAATATTCATTGTACACATGTCCTGAAAGGAAGTACCCATTATTGTTTCCAGAAAGTTCCTGTGGGCCTATTGTAATGTTACGGCCCGGAATTAATTTCAGAACAGATGTCAGTGTCTTAAATCCAGGAGCAGAAAGAGTATAGTTGTACGATGAGGGGATTATATTCAAAGTTCCATTAAGAGGTACAATTGTTCCGTTGATGTAAAGGGAAGATGATGATGGGAAAACTGTAAAGCTTAAGTTAACAGGCCTTTCGGCAACAGAAATATTCAATAATGAGGCAATTCTGGCATTGATTGTGAAATCATGAAACCCCCATGAAGAACCTGATAAGTAAATTGAATTTCCAATTGCAGATATTCCTGTATTGTTGTTTAACGTAATATGGGTAAGTCCATCGAGTGTTATGTTGAAACTTGCATTATAATAAGATGCACTGTAATTGATATGCAGGATTGATTTTGAAAAGATAGGTGTGTGAATGAAAAAGCTTGATGTTGTTCCCTTATAAGATTCGGTTATATTGTAATATGCCCCAGAAGTCAGTTTCATACTGTGTGACAGGAATGGTAAATCATTCACCTTTATGGAAGTCGCCTGAGGAGAGAAGATGATTGTAGCCGGATATGCCTGTGAAATTGTAAAATAACCTGTTGCAGGTACATTGCTGCTCAAGTTTGTATCCCCCCTTGAAATTGTGTAAACAGAACCCTTGGATTGTATCCCAAACACATTGAGTGTACTGTCATTGAATGGCACAAAACTTGAATATGATTGCACTGTCTCGTTTTTCAGTGGTGTTGAATCGGATTGGAAACTCACGTTTGATATGGTTATGGATGAGAAATTTGAAGGAAATGATCCTGCAGCGGTACTGACCTTTGCATCAAGGATTCCGCCATATAGATCTGATGGGAACACAGTCTCATTATAATAATAGTTTCCAACTTTCATAAAAACCTCAGTGCCATTGAAATTCAGGCTGGCCCCATAATTGATGTTGGAAAATTTGATCGGATGAGTATTTATTGCCTGTCCAACCTTGAAATAATAGTAGAAATTGCTACCCTGTTGCATGATTCCATCTGAGAGAATTTCGTTGCCTCCAGAATATATTCCTATTCCAGCCCTGTAATTATATGAGGAATTCCCTGTGATAAATGAGTTATACTTCAATGTTGCTGAAAAATTGAATGTGTAGTTCAGAACTCTGTTGAAATTCATGGTCATTCCATACTGACCCGTGTATTCCATAATTGCTTCTGCTAAATGGAAAGCATTTACTGTTCCCAGACCTGTCACAGGATTCCAGGAGCTGGATGCACTGTATTTACCGTTGTTTCCATAGGGGACCGGTATTATGGCCTTGCCATACTGGTTTGTCCTTGCTATATCATAAAGATATGGATTTACGTAACCTAAATTCTTGCCCAGATATTGGGAAATAATCATGAAAACACCTGAAGCAATAGGTGTTGCAAGGCTTGTACCACCTATAGCATAGAGAGCAGCCCCCGCAAAAACATAAACTCCACCAGAATTTGGATTAGCATCAAATGAAATATCCGGAACCCCCCTTTTGGTTCCATTGAAACCGGTTGCATTCTGGGTTGGTGAAGCGTTGAAATATGAACTGTATCCGCCACCGCTTCCATCCCATGCATACTGATACACATTGCCATTGATAAAATATATTGAAGTTCCACCAACTGCAGTTACCATAGGACTTGATGCAGGAAAATTCACGGTAAGTGAATTTGTTCCATCATACGCACCCTGATCTCCAGATGCAGCAAAGACGGAGATTCCAAGTGACCTTGCCTGGTTGAAAATCCGGGAATATTCCAGTGTTAGTGTCTTGGGAATGGAACTTTCCGGTGTTCCCCAGCTCATGCTTATTGAATTCACCGACATGTTTTGAACGGTATAGTTGACCGTTCCCTGAAGATATCCAACTTCTGCATTAGGTGCCAGAACAAGATCAATTTTTGCCAAGGGGGCAATTGCATGTACCCATTCAACATCTGTGGCAGTTTCAACTGCCCAGCTGAGGTTATAATTGTTTGGTCTCCCGAAAGGATACACTATATTTATTTTAGGTTGTGTCAGATTATTGAAACTGTCGAATGAAGATATGTCATAATTCAGGTATGGATCACCATATGCATCTATGATTGCAACGGTCTCCCCCTGCCCAAGGAATCCTTTATTATGAAGAGGAGTCACGTTATAAATGCTGTTCATCTGTGAAACAGAGATTGCGTAAGGATAGTTGGAAGGGTTACCCAATGGAGAATAAACAATGCATGGGGTTGCATTTGTATTCCATGCAGGTCCTGCAGTGCCATTTAAACTAGTTGCTGAGATTGTGCCACTACCAGAGTGCGGAGCAATTGAAATTATTGGTAGTGCCATCAGGACACACAGAGCTATAGCGATATATCTGAAACTCATTTAACCCTGATTAGAAATTTTATTAATATATGTATCATTTTCTTATCATTGAATAAAGACGAAACTGAAATAATGAGTTCAATGTTCCGTTCATATTACGAAAAAGCTGATGGACTGTATGTTAACGAACTTTCGAAGAGGGAGATTGGATACATTCCTTTCAATGGCACAATGATCAGGCACCAGAAAGTCGATCCTGGAAATGCCGGTAATGGAATGAGAATTTTCGCAATGAAGACAGTACCAAGACATCTCTACAATTCTGTGGCATTTTACAGAAAACCTGATGAGCGATTGATGAAGGAAAAGGAATGGCTTGGTGCTGAGGTAATATTTGATCTTGATGCCGATCATATTGAGGGAAGTTCAGAGATGAGTTATGAAAATACACTGGATGAAGTCAAGAAACATACAGAGAGACTCATTCACAGGTATCTCACTGGAATTCTAGGATTGAGTGAGGATTCCCTTTCCGTTTATTTCTCTGGAGGAAGAGGGTATCATGTTCATATTCTAAAGGAGGAATTCTTTGACATGAATTCTGATCAGAGGAGAGAGATTTCAAACCTTGTCAGAGGGGAGGGATTGAAATCGAAAGAATTCTGTGAAGTTGCAAAAAATGGTATATACAGTGGCAAGGGATGGGTGAATGATATAGACATTGCATTTTCAGAAGCAATGGAAAAAGCTATTTTTGGAAACGTAGGGAAAGATGCACTTCTTTCAAGAATTCAGAACTATTATGAAAAAAAGAATGATATGAAGACGGAAGGACAAAAGAAGAAAAAAGTAATTCCGGGGCCAGAAAAATATGCATTTCTGCTGAAGGATGAACTAGAACTTCTTGATAGGATAATAAACAACATGAGGGAAGAATTATCGTGTGAGATAGATGAACCTGTAACAACAGATGTTCACAGGCTCATAAGATTCACAAATAGTTTGCATGGTAAAACTGGATTGCAGGTTAAAAGAGTGAAAATCGAAGATCTTCATTCTTTTGAACCATTGAATGAAGCCATACCAAAGATCTTTTTAGAAGGTGAACTGAAGGTGTCATCAAAAACACCATTTACAATAAGAATGTTAAAGAAAAATTTCACCATAGATAAGGATACTGTGGTACCAGAATATGTGGGGATCTATTCTATTCTATCAGGAAAAGGTATGTTAGAATAATTATTTATTGATATTAAAAATGAAAAGATAATAAACTAACATAAATTAAATATAGATAGAAATGATAATGGATATGGTGTAAAAATGGAATTTAAGAATTCTAAAACAGTTGAGAATCTGAAGGCAGGATTCGCAGGAGAAAGCCAGGCAAACAGAAGGTACCTATATTTTGCCCTTAAAGCAGATGAGGAGGGATTTCAGGAGATAGCCCAGGTCTTCAGGTCCACAGCAGACGGTGAAACTGCACATGCATTTGGCCACCTTAAGTATCTTGCATCTGTTGGAGACCCTGTTACAGGAGAACCTATAGGATCAACCGAACAGAACCTGAAATCAGCCATTGCAGGAGAAACATATGAGTACAGCCAGATGTATCCCGGATTTGCAAAGGATGCTAGAACCGAAGGATACGATGATATTGCTCACTGGTTTGAGGTGCTTTCAAAGGCAGAAAAATCACACGCAACAAAATACGAGAATACCCTGGCACAGTTAAAACATCAGTGAAGGGAGAATATGAGCTTTATAGAAAGAGGGGATGTCTTTTCTCCTCAGGAATTTTTGAAAATAGTTGATCAGGAAAGGAAAAGGATAATCTCAATCAAAAAGAGAAGAAGAATTTCCACAAAAACCTTCAGTTATCTCTTTGAGAACAGAGATACAGTATTGAATCAGATCAATGAGATGATCCTCGTGGAGAACGTTACAAACCCGGAGGAACTAGATCATCTGATCAATACATACAATTCACTTCTTCCACAGGAGAACTTTCTGAGTATTTCAATGTTCATTGAGATCAGTAATGAAAAGGAACTCCTTATGGAAATGCCGAAACTTTCTGGAATAGAGAGGTCTGTTTACCTTGTAATGGGTGATCATGAGATCAATGCAATACCTGAGGAAGGAAGATCCACTGAGACTCTGGAATCTACACTGCAATACCTTCGAATTTATTTCACGAGGGAAGATGCAGAAATTCTGAAAAAAACCAGAAATGCGTTTCTCGTGACTAAACATAAGAGTTACATTTAAACTGCAATGATCCCTGAGGATCTCCTAAAGGACTTGAAAAGCGAAATATATTAAATGAATTTTTAATATATCTCTATGATTGAGTTAGAGAAACTCACAAAGACCTACGGCGGGAAAGACAATGGCATCCATAATATTTCTGTTGAACTGAAAGACGGAAAAATTTATGGGCTTGTGGGGGAAAATGGCGCAGGAAAAACTACTCTTATCAAGACCATAACGGGTATTTTTAGGCAAAATTCAGGTTCAGTATCAATTAATGGTTATGATAGCACTAGAGAGAGAACTGAAGCACTGATGAATGTTGGATTGATGCCTGACGGAGTTATATTAAATATTGATCGTTCTATATTACAGCAGATTTCATTCTATGGTCAAACAAGAGGGATGGGTGAGGATGAATCTGTTGAGAAAGCGGGAATGCTCATGACAAGATTTGGACTTGGTGAAAAACTTCATGACGCATCCTTAAGAAGGCTTTCCCTTGGTCAGAAGCGTAGGGCTATGCTGGCAATGTGCATGATGACTGATCCAGGTAATATTTTAATGGATGAACCATACAATGGTTTCGATCCTGACGGAATGAGAATGTTGAATGAACTTATCACATATGAAAGAAGCAAAGGGAAGACCATAATTATCTCATCCCACATTCTTAAGGAACTTGAGAGTGTAGTAGATGAAATCATTTTCATAAAGAATGGGAGAATCTCGGATCAATTAGAAATATCATCACTTGACAAAATTGGAAAGAAAAAGATCTTATTTTCAGTTTCCAATCCTAATGATGAGATTCTGACTCTTATGGAAGAATATGGAGGAATCAGGAAGATTGGAAACCAGTATGAAATATCAATTTCACCTGACAAAAAGGTCAAACCTGAAGATATAAACACTGCCCTTGTTAAAAGCGGATACAGTGTCTCTTCATTCAAGGTTGAAAATCCGTCACTTGAAGATCTATATTTCTCAAAGAAATGAGATACTTCATTTCTAAATCCTTATCCTGCTTATGATGCTGTATGCAATCTCAAATAAGGTCTGAAGATTTGGGGAGTTTCTGGCATATCTCATAGCTTCAATCCCTTCATCTATGTAATGTTTTGCCAGTTCCAGTGCCTTATCCACTGCGCCACAGGTTAACAGGTAGTTCTTTGCTGCGTTGATGCTTTCTTTGTCCATCCTGTCCCCCCTTATTACATTCTTGAGATTTACAGTCTCAGGTGATTGGGTATTCTTGAGTGCATATATCATTGGAAGAGTCAATGCACTGTGCTTGAAATCCATGAATGTGGGCTTTCCTATTACTTCCTCCTTCCCAACAATATCAAGAATGTCATCAGTTATCTGAAAAGCCATTCCAATGTTATAAGCAAACTTGAACATGTTTTTCTGTGTTTCCATGTCAGCTTCGGCAGCGATTGTCGCAGATCTTGCCCCTGCACCAAAGAAATATGCAGTTTTATTGCTGATGATGTTCATGTATATGGATTCTGTTATGCTCAGATTCCCAAGATTCTTTGATTCCGTGATCTGACCTTCAGCCAGTTTCCTTGCAGCAAGAGCTACGGTATCCGAAACTTCCCTTCCATATTTAGCGCCAAGTCTATAAGCTACTGAGAAAAGAAAGTCTCCTGTAACAATTGCATCTTGAACATTGTACTTCTTGTGCAAGGAAGGTTGTCCTCTCCTTTCCTCAGATTCATCAATTATATCATCATGAATGAGACTTGCAGAGTGCATAAGTTCATAGGCCACTGCAAGATCCAGTGCATTCGAGATGTCCCGATCTGTATTCATTTCGAATGCGAGTAAAACAATGAGGGGACGAAGCCTCTTCCCTCCCCCTTTAATATTATAGAGTGACATTTCAGTTAGATCTGTGTTGTCTGTAACAAGAACTTCTTCAATCCTTCTATTAATCATGGAAAGCTTTCCGCTCAGATCAATAGAAATATTAAGAGTATCACTCATCTTATCAACGAAGAGATATTGCTTATTCCAATTTAAGTTTTACAAAAAGAAATAATACAATGAACTACTCTTTCTTCATTGTTATTTCAATGGAGGATACGTTGGATATTCCTCTTTCTCCCTCAACCTTTTCGGTTTCTATTTTGATATTGGCATATTTTGCATTTGGCATGAACCTGTTCTTTGTTATCTCTGCAATGTCCACTGCTTTGCTTATAGATTTCCCCCTTGCTTTAATTGTTATTTTATCAACATTGCTGTTGAATTGTGTCACTATAGCTAACACATAGTTCATGGTTGGTTTTTTTCCTACGTACACAATGCTTTCTTCTGCCATTGCAATCACTTAGGGTAACAATTTAACAACACTATTTAATTATATCTATTCGATATGATTATTTAAGGCGTATCAATGTCTCTGTATCCATAACATATTCGAGAGACCTTATTCTATCCACAATATCGTTGAGATATTCAAGATTGTAAAATTCCACAAACATTGCAAGATCATTTTTCCCAGAAATTTCATAAGTGTTGCCCGGAATCTCATTCAATTGCGAAAGCACCGTTAATTTTTCTGAATGCTTGTATTTTATCAGTATTATTGCTTCTTTATAACTTCTGCCAAGTTCAATTGTGAATCTTCTTATGGTTCCTGTTTCCAAGAGCTTATTGATCCGTTTACGTACTGTTCCTTCAGAAAAATTCAACATACGAGCTATCTCTGTATTTGTAAGTCTAGAGTTCTTCTTGAGAATATTCAAAATTTGAATATCCTTATCATCGGGCTTATTCAGTCCCTTATCTGTAGAGTGCTCCATCTGAACCTTTGGATTTTTCCACAATCCCCCTTTTGATGAGGTCTTTGGGAACCTGATTCAATCTTATGATGTTCTGTGCCTGAAGCATGTAAATAGGCAATCCCGTGTTTGGATCATTTCCGGCTCTCATAATCCCCACTATCTCCATTTTTACCTGAATTACAGATCCATCTTCGAGTTTGACCTTTATCCATTTTGGTTCATCTTCAATTTCAAAATTTATAACTTCTGAATTCTCTGGAATCCCGTTAGGCATCATCTACACATAGATGTTGATAAGATATATAAGAATGCATGAAACATGGTTTTGACCGATAATAACATCTATCTGAAAGTAATCTGGCTTGGAATGGAAAATGGAGTGGAAGTTTTCGTTGGTCAGAAAGACAATTATGAAGTAAAAGGTTTTTTTGCCAGCGGAGGAATGGGGGATATTTTTGAAGCATTGGATTCCCATGGAAATGAAGTTCTTATCAAGGTTCCTAAAAAATTTTCTGCAGGCCGCAATGATCCCATGAATAATCAGGTTATCAGTGAAATTGAAAACCTTAAATTACTCATTCATCCAAATGTGGTTAAATATGTAGATACTGGAAAAAATGGATCAAAGCCATTTCTCGTAATGGAGAAAATATACGGTATCAGCTTAAAGGAACATATTGAAGACATAGATTACAGCTATGAGTTTGCAACAAATGTATGCAAAGGTGTGATTTCTGCACTGCAGTATCTGAGAACCAGAAGAGTGGTGCACAGAGATATCAGTCACCTGAACATCATAATTTCAGACAATATTCCAAAAATAATTGATTTCAGCACATCGATCAGGATACCGGAAGAAATGGATTCTGTAAAGTTAAAGGGCAGCAGGATAGGGACAGAAAACTTCTCTGCCCCTGAACAGCTTAATGAGGGAACTGTTTACATTGATTCTGATATTTATTCTCTGGGCGCGGTAACTTATTATTCTTTAACTGGTCTTAAACCTGAAAAATACAAGAAAGATGTAAAACAGATAGAAAGATATAGCGATCTCCCATTATATTACATTATCAGCAATACTTTGCAGGAAAAAAGGGCCGATAGAATTAGAGACCTTTCAGTTCTTTCCGGGGCACTGGACGGAAATATTGACAAGAAGTGAAAACTTATCAGGCTTGTTTGAGATTATTATGAAGGGCCCATGGGGTAGCCAGGATATCCTGATGGCCTTCGAAGCCAACGACCCGGGTTCGAATCCCGGTGGGCCCGCTCTCTATTGTACCTTCTATTAATCAAACTTTTGAGTATGTTCTTCTTCTCTTCAAGAAGGTGAATATGCTCAAAATCGCAATGAATGAAAAATCTCAGATTTATATAGAAAATTAAAGACCGTAATAGATATTTGAAGTATACCTGTTGTCTGACATACTCCCACAGCTAAAGCATGTGGGGTTCTCACTTTTGCTCCGTTTTCGCCTTCATTCCTCACGGTCGGGGCGGTTTTGCATGAACCTATTA
>JAKBGP010000064.1 GCA_021833045.1 Thermoplasmata archaeon | reverse complement strand
TTAAATATGAATATACAATCAGCGTGAGACAAGGGCCGGTAGATCAGCGGTAGATCGCCTGCTTTGCAAGCAGGAGGCCTCGGGTTCAAATCCCGACCGGTCCATTTGAAAAGTAGTGTTTTAAATAGAATCTTGATCAATCAATTCCACATCTTCTACAAGTCTCATCATCTACAGTGGAATATATGATTTGTTAGGAGGACCACCATTGAAGATTTTTATTGGTCTAACGATTTTCTTCGTGATTTACATTATTGTTATTTGTGTATTCAAAATACATATAGGTACAAACAAAACCTATCTCTAATGGAATGAATTTATCCAGCAATTCAGAGAAGGTTGCTTTCCCGAATTTTTCTTTGATTGTGCAACCAATTTTATTTAATTTGGATTCTACAAGCCAAATTCCTGTTCCGTATGAAATTTTTTCGATCTCCAGCAATGCCTCTCTAAAATCAGAGTAATTAACGCTACCTCTTCTCAATCGTGAAACGCCAGGTTGATAAATTCTATAGAATGACCTCAATGTTTCGAATTCCTCTCTATTCTCTCTGATTTGTTCTGAGATAATTGTCGAGATGTCGTTGGTATAAGATTCATAAAGTTCTATCAATTTTTTTAATGAATGATTGTATTTTTGAGGAGCTAGAATATCTACTTGTTTTTGATTTGCATCAATAATATTCAGTTGTTGAAGTACATTTCGCAACTCTTCTTCGTACCAAACAAGAAAATTCTTTGCGACCTTAACTTCTAAAAAGAACTTAAAAGGAAAGGAAATTAGGTTATGAACAGAACTACTACACACCTCGTACAATCTTTTCAAACCACCTACATCTTTAGATTTAGTGCCAAGAACGCTAGTCAGAACTGAGAAGCCTTTTGAATCAACATCAATTAGTGGAATTATAAAATCATTATCGTTAAGAGCTTTTTTCAATTCGTCAAAGTTTGGACTACCATCAGGATTGAGCAATTTATGTTTGGTCACTGAATCAACAAACTTCTTACTGATCTGATCAAATGTATTGTTCTCTAAATTGAACTTCTTAGGCTTAGATCCATTGTTTCTCCAATATTCATTGAGAGTATAATTGAGGTATAGAAAGTAATAGGAAGTTAAATACCGATTGTTAAGTTTTTCATTTTTCAAAATGGCGTGAATGAAAAGTATCGGAAACAACCTATCCATCATTTCCCTAATTGTGTAATACAATCCATTAAAATCTAGATATTGTACATAGTGGTAAAGTCTACTTGATAGTTCGAAGAATGAATCAGTGGGAAATCGTTTTTCTATTTCATAAGATAATTCTGATATTCTTTCTAAGGCTTCTTCAGTTTCTTTCCAGTCTTTTGTTTGTCTTATTCCAAGGATTTGTTTTGCAGTATCCTTTGTTACTTTATAGGAATTTTTCAACCCCTTCAGGTTCATGAAGTTTGAAGCCAACTCATCATAAAGTATACCCATTCCAATGTTAGGATTGTGCTTCAAGTTTCTTATTATGTCTTTGGATTTTGTTTCTAGACGTCTAAGCAGGAGATTCCAATCCACAGTATACTCGATTTGAAAAACATCGTTTTGCCAATTCTTTTTTGAGAAGACTTTATAAATTGCTCTTTTGCCGATTACGAGGTTTTTGTTGTTTGCCAGCTCTTTTCTCCACTCGGTTGAGATGTTTACCATCCTATCATTATTCATATCTATTACGACTCTTGCAATGAAATAGTAGATTGATGGATCGACATCAAGATATAGCCTTCGGCTTCCAACTTTGATCTTTGAATTAGGTGGTGTACGCATATGTCCATACAGCGGAAGAAATTCAGAAGGTTTCATGATATTTAACCTAATTTAAACATAGGTATACATCAAAATCTATAGAAAAATATCTTTCAAAATAGAGTAAGAATTTGAAAGATTCTCTTTTATAGTTCCTCATTTATATCTTTGCCCCATAGGTTTTATGTTTAGAAATATTTTCAATCATCCAACTCATACACAATATCTTGTGAGATCTCAGAGAATGCTTTCTTCCCTCCACCAAACTTAGATGCTGACCCTGTGCTCGAATTCCAAAAGGAATCGCTGAAGTGTTCAGGTAGTTGTTTTATTACTTCATAGAATTGTTCTTTTGTAGCGACAGGGGCTAAGTTGTGACGCCTTGCTATCAAAATGGGTAAGAAAATGTGCAGAGAGAATATCCCTGGCGTTTTCAAAAGTAGATAGTTATTCCAGTTATCATAAGCATCTGGGCAGAGTTCTGCAATCGCGGACCAGAAATTGTTCAGCAACTGAATAATATCTCCTAGCTTTAGACCGGCGTTTTGTGCATAATCCATAATTGGTGAGAGTGAATCAGTGAAAGAACCCTGAGAGATAGGGGCGTTCTCATGGCCATTTGGAGGATTAATGCGTTTCTTCCAAACACCCTGTTTGAATAATTGCTCTGCCACAAATATTTCGAATGGTACATAATCTTTCTTTTTCAAGTTCATAGGAAGTCTAGTGTCAAATCCAATGGGTCCATTCTTGGTTTGTGTTTGACGATATATATATTGATGTGCAAGATCCGTTCTAGGTCTCTTCTGTTGAGTGTTAATGGTGAAGAATTGTGTAGCTTCTTCTAGCCTCTGGTCCTCCGGGCTCATTTCAGGATTCCAAAATAGGATCGTAATTAATACATCATATTCCTCGTCTATATCCATCAGAGACATCTTGAAAGCTTCAGAAAACCCTACCGTTCGATGTTGACCATCTACGATGTATAAAGGTAGCGAATCTAAAATTTCTATCTTTCCATCCTTTTCAACGGGATCGAAATCCTTCCTTGAATATATCAAAATATTCTCGGGGGTTATTCCATCTTTCTTAGTTGCAAATCTAGCAAACTTCCTAGCTCTAGTCAATGAGTGCTCTCTTTGATACCCATTAGGGTTATCGAGAGAATATTCGTCTATTTTTAGCTGTCCTTTCTCAAACATATCTGCTATTTTTTTAGCGCTCACAAATCCACTCACAATTTTCCGTCCATGTTGCAATCCTATCGATCCCCTTATAATTAGTCCATTTTCTGTCATAATGGTATATCTTGAAATGGTATATAATATTTTAGATTTGTTATCAAGATTTATAATTTGGATTTAAATTCGCGATTTACTTGTATAAAATATAGATAGTTATTCCCCTTTGCGTTTCATTCAACAAATTTTGTGTTGGAAGATCGGGTAAAAATAATATAATCTTCCCTTAAAATTGCAACGAACTCACGATCTGCATATTTTTATATTAATAGACCGGTATTATTGCGTCGCAAGCTTCGTTCTCGTAATCAGAAAATAGAAGCACTGTGAACAGCTTCATTACAAGGATATGGGAAGATTGTGTGAGAATCTTAGGAAAATTCAATCCTCATAGCAACAGTGGCGTTAAGAAATATAGTACATTATTACGAGTTTACCCATAATAATCCTACGAAAACTCTGAAGAGTGAAAAAGATAATGTGAAGAACTACCTAAACGAATATGATAAAGAGTCTTAAGTCTCTTGTCTGCATTATTTTATGGGATTACAGGGTGATTCTAATATTGGAATAAAAACTCCGGATATTCTTGACAGAAGCAATAAATTGAATGAGAACTATGTGATAACAGCTTTGAAACTTTTCCACGTGGAGGAAAAGGAGACACATTGATTAACACTAGAAATAAAGATTTGCTGACACAGGTATCATTGATCAAGAATCATAGTATCAAGAAAGAGTATTCTGACCTCTCATCGTCAATCAACAAGTTTCTGAGAGGAATCAGCAGATAAAATTTTTTTCCGCAGAGTCGATTACTTAAAAAACCTAGACTCATTCAAAGTGATTAAGAAAAAGATTGCCTAGTAATACAATATGGAATCGCAAACATTATTATGTGATCCAACAATTGTTTTATGAGAAAGTGGAAGAGGCAATAAAATTGATAAATGAAAAGAACATAAGAGATATGCGAAAGAAACTTTTTTTATATAAGTTAACAAACAATTTTGTGGTGTTTTTACATGGTTGAATCATCAGTGAATAATAAGAAAAGATCACCAATTGGAGATTTACCAAACGAATCAAGAAAGAGAAACGAGAAGTTTCAAAAAACTCTTCCATTGCCTATATCTATGAAAGAGGTAAGCGATGATGATTACTTCTCATTTGTACAAAATCACTCTTCAGTGAGAATCGAAGACGTAGAAATCGAGATAGGCAAGCCGTGGGTAGTAAATGATTGGGAACCAACAGTTGAGGAAAAGATCCTTCAAGACTCCAAACAACAAACTCTTAGTAGTAAAACCAAGACGATAAAAAAGGAAATTACTGTTAAGCGACCCTATCAATACGAGTCATATACTGTTTGGAGTTTTCCGACCCGCGGCACATGGGCTACGCACAAAGGAAACTACAGAGGTAATTGGTCACCATTCATCCCTAGGAATCTCATTAAACACTATGTTGTTGATAAGATGAAATCTGGAGATGATCCTGTGATAATGGATCAAATGTGCGGCAGTGGTACGACTCTTGTAGAAGCGAAGATTTTTGGTATCCGAGCCATAGGTGTTGATGTAAATCCCGATGCAATAATGGTCGCAAGAGATAGATTAAATTTCAAGAGAGAAATTGAATCAAATTTTAGGTTATTTGTGGGAGATGCTAGGAACTTGAATCTTATTGAGGAGGAAGAAGTGGACTTCATTGCAACACATCCACCTTATGCTGGTATAATCCCCTACAGCAAGAGATCAGTAGAGGGTGACCTTTCCGCCATATCTTTAGATCTCTTTGTAAGAGAAATGGGTAAGGTAGCGAAAGAAAGTTGGAGGGTTTTAAAACCTGGAAAACATTGTGCCATCCTTATAGGTGACACCCGACGTCACCAGCACTATGTTCCAATTTCCACTCAGATCTTGGAACAATTTCTAAATGCAGGATTCATTCTACGCGAAGATATCATTAAAATGCAGCATAATATGAAGACTACTCGGGAACGTTGGGGTGGAAAATACGATTTCTACAAGATAAATCATGAACACCTTTTTGTGTTCAGAAAGCCACTTGAAAATGAGAAATTGAGCACATACAAGGCAAGTATGAAGTGGCGGTAATAGGCAATGGTTGATTTTAAATTACTCGGCTTCGACACCTTCGAGTCATATCTATATAATTTTAGAAACTCTCTCCTCAAAACTTTTCATGGCTACAAATTTTTTGTAGATTGGAAAAAAGTGAGAGAGAACACAAAAAAACACGTTGTCGAACTTGGACTTCTCAATTCGCTAACGCTTGAACAGAATCATTCCGACCGTATAGAATTACTAAGGAAAATTCTTACTGAACATCCAAAAACCATAAACGTAATTCCGTCGCTGATTGCAGTGAGAGATCGTAATATTGAGGTGGCAGAAATCGTCGGGCAGATTATAAATACACATTTCAATTTTGAAGAAAGGAATGCTGATTCAAAGGACATTGACAATATGGTTTCTTTTTGCGAAAAAACAGGAATCATAGATTTGTTTGACATTATAAAAGACACTTTTACTTATGTTGTTGGAGTCGAGGTTGGATTGGATTCTAACGCAAGGAAGAATAGAAGTGGAGAGGCCTTTGGAACATTAATTCAAGAACTTATTAACTCTGAAGTTCAAAATTTGGTTTATTCTGGACAACCATTCTCCTGGAAAAGGGAAGTGGAACTAAGTAACTTGGGCATCGGTTATCCTAAGCAAAAAAAAGCTGATTTCGTGATATTTTATAGCGAAAAACCCTTGGTGGTATGTGAGGTCAATGTATATCATGGTGTAGGGTCAAAACCTAATGAGGTGGTTAGATCTTATACACAAATGGGTGGATTGCTGAACTCTAGTGGGATAAAGTTTCTTTGGTTCACAGACGGTCCTGGATGGATCCAAATGGGAACACAATTGATAGAAGGTGCAAGTAACTTGGAATATATGGTTAATTATAATATTGCTTTGAAGAATTTAGGAAAATTACTACTCCATCTTGTGTCGTAAAGCAATAACTTTTCACCATGATGATTGAGTTCTGATAGTGAATCAAAGGAATATTTGAGATCTTTCAGGGACTCTCGGTCAATTCGAAACTGCACGTGAGTACATTCTCGTTCAAATTCTTATATTCATTGAAGTAACGGTGCACCAAGGTTGTTTCTCAATTAATTTTTCCCTTCCGATAGAACGTTTTTCTTATAAAAAGGTTAAGGAAATTTGTTTTCACTTTAAAAGTATTACATCTTGATCCTTCTCAAAGCCCTTTGAAATTATTCTTTTGATGAATATCTTGACATCTTATATTGAATAAAGAAACCTTCAAATCTCATTTCGACTTCAATAAGGAAAGTTTAATCTCTATAAATTCTTCTTCTATTGTAACAAATCATGATAATAAAGGAACTTTACGTAAAGAACTTTCACTCTCTATACGATGTGCATACATCTTTGGAAAATTTAACTGCTTTATTAGGTCCAAATGGAACTGGAAAGTCCTCGTTACTTAAATCACTTGAATTGTTCTTTGAACCTAACGCTAAATACGAGAAAGAGGATTTCTATAACGGCGAAATTAACTCACCAATTGAGATCACAGTGGTTTTTGGCAATCTAAACGAACAAGCTTTAAATGAATTCTCGCAGTATGTCCACAATGACGAACTTCGGATTTTAAAGGAGATGAGGTACCCATATGGTAAAAATAATCAGCGATATTACGGTCAGAAACTCCTTAATCCTGCTTTTTCTTCTCTCCGAAGTTCATCTACAGCGGAAGAAATTAGAAACAAATACAACGAACTTAGAAAGCAACTCACAGATCTTCCAGAAGCAAGGACTAAGGAACAGATTTCCAAGGCCTTGGTAGAGTGGGAAAAGAATAATTTCAATAGATGTCAACTAATTAAAGACGAACACCAATTTTTTGGATACAAAGAGGTTGGTGGTGGGAAAATTGATAAATATATAAAATTTCTAACAATACCTGCAATTAGGGAAGCTTCTATAGACGCGACAGAATCGAGAGGTTCTGTTCTTACAGAATTGATTAATTTAACTGTAAGGAAAGTATTGGCAGAAAAGGCAGAACTGAAACAATTGCAAAATGAAACAAGAGATAAGTATAAAACGATCTTGAGTGGTGGTGAGATTAATGCGTTGGAGGGCGACCTTTCAAGAATGATATCTATGTATGCACCAGGAGTAGAGGTTAAAATACGCTGGATAACTGACAGTCTTGATGTTCTAGCATATATAAAGGCTAATGCATTTCTCATTGAAGATGGATATGAAGCACCAGTTTCCTATTCAGGTAATGGATCACAAAGAGCATTTATCATGACTTTATTACAGTATTTATCTACAAGGCCTCAAAACTTAGACGTTGGAAATAGTGCATCTGAGATGGTTGAACCAAGTCTGATACTTGCCATTGAAGAGCCTGAACTATTCCAACACCCTAGTAGACAAAGAAACCTTTTAAGAATTTTTTATGAGTTAGCCAGTAATGGAATACCAAATGTTGTCTCAGAGACTCAGGTTATCTATACCACTCATTCACCACTTTTGTTTCATATCGACAAATTTGACTTTGCTAGAAGATTCCGTAAAATAATGGAAAATGAAACGACAAAGAAACATACAAAGATAACATGGGGAAAACTTGATGAATTAGCTAGAAGACTTGCCGAAACGGAAAATGGATCAAGAGGAAATTATTCAGGGGATACCCTCAAACCAAGATTACGTGCTATAATGACACCTTGGATGAATGAAGGGTTTTTTTCAGACATGGTTGTTCTTGTCGAGGGAGAGGAAGATCGCGCCGCTATTCTTGGAGAAGCTGAATTATTAAAACATAATTTTGATGCCCTAGGAATATCAGTAATACCTTGTAGCGGCAAGTCAAATATTGACAGACCTTACATAATATTTAACAGTCTTGAAATTCCAGTCTATGTGATATGGGATAATGATAAAAAATCAAGTGACCCCAAGATTATTGTTAATCATAGACTTTTAAAGTTGTTGAATCAACCAATTGAAGATTTCCCAGTGAAATTGTCTGAAAACTTTTCCTGTTTTGAGAATAATATCGGAGATATATTACAACTTGAATTAGGGGAATCTTACTTTGATAATTTGTTGCAAGAATACCAGAAAGAATTTGAAATACATAAGAAAGGACAAGCCACGAAAAACTCATTGATAATAAACAAGTTATTGCACAAAGCCAAAGAAGATGGTCATTGTAGTAAAACTTTGGAATCTATTGTCAACAAAATTGTTGAACTTAGAAATAAATCATAATAATACAACTTTCAAAGTATTCGCATAAAGCATTGATTCAATTCCTATTTAACCATTAAAAATGTAGTATATAATGAATTATCCATTAAGCAATCTACCTTCATCTGCATAGTCCATCGTTTTCATTGGAGAGATTGATTTGATTAAAGAGATAAATTATAGGGGTATATTCATTATTCGTAAAACAGTTAAAGTTTCCAATCTTGGAATACATCATCCGAGTTAAAGATAAATGAAATAAAAATAGAATCTGAGCATTTCTATCAACTATTTATGTCATACCTATCCAGATTCATTATTTTGACCCATGCTGCTACGAAATCCTTTATGAACTTCTCTTTTCCGTCCCCGCTTCCATATACCTCGGCAACCGCACGCAATTCAGAGTGAGAACCGAAAATCAGATCCACTCTGCTTGCTGTCCATTTCTTTTTCCCAGACTTTGCATCTGTTCCTTCAAACAGTGTATGAGAGTCATTCTTGGATTTCCAGGTGGTTCCTTGGTCAAGGAGGTTCACAAAGAAGTCATTGGTGAGCATTCCCGGATGATCTGTAAACACCCCATTTTGAGAATGTCTGTAATTGGCATCCAGTACCCTCATTCCACCCACCAGGACTGTCATTTCCGGGATTGTGAGCGTCATCAACTGTGCTTTGTCCACCAATGAAAATTCTTCCTTTATGTCTCCGGATTCTGGTGCATAATTACGGAAACCGTCAGCTTTTGGCTTAAGCACATCAATGGATTCCACATCAGTCTTCTCCTGGAGGGCATCCATTCTTCCCGGAACAAAGGGAACTTTGATCTTTACACCACCGTCTGCTGCAGCTTTTTCAACACCTGCATTCCCGGCAAGCACAATGAGATCAGCGAGAGATATCTTCTTTCCATCCTTTGCCCCGGAGTTGAATTCCTTCCTGATATTTTCCAGGATGCCAAGGACCTTGTCCAACTGTTCCGGCTCATTGACTTCCCAGCTTCTCTGTGGTTCAAGCCTTATGCGTGATCCATTGGCCCCTCCCCTCTTGTCGCTTCCCCTGAAGGTTGAAGCAGATGACCATGCAGTGTACACAAGTTCACGGACTTTCAGGCCGGATTTGAGGACAGCACTCTTAAGAGAAGAGATATCCTCTTCATCAACCAGTTTATGGTTTACAGCAGGAATCGGGTCCTGCCAGATCAGATCTTCCTTTGGCACTTCCGGGCCCAGATATCTTGACCTTGGCCCCATGTCCCTGTGTGTAAGCTTGAACCACGCCCTGGCAAAGGCATTGGCAAATTCATCCGGATGCTCAAGAAAACGCCTTGAGATCTTTTCATATGCAGGATCGAATCTCAGGGAAAGATCAGTTACCAGCATTGATGGAGGACGTTTCTTCTTTGGATCATGTGCATCAGGCACAGTGTTTGCACCCGCTCCGCCTTTGGCCACAAACTGATGCGCACCGGCAGGGCTCTTCTCAAGCTCCCATTCATACTTGAACAGTGTCTCAAGGAAATTATTGCTCCATTTTGTAGGGGTAGTTGTCCATGTCACCTCGGGCCCCCCTCCTATGGTATCACCACCTTTTCCTGATTTGTAACTGCTCACCCATCCTATTCCCTGATTCTCTATGGGTGCTGCCTCAGGCTCAGGCCCCACGTTTGATGCAGGCCCAGCTCCGTGTGTCTTGCCGAAGGTATGTCCACCGGCAATAAGGGCAACGGTCTCTTCATCATTCATGGCCATCCTGGAGAAAGTCTCCCTGATATCTATGGCCGCTTTGACAGGATCAGGATTTCCATTGGGCCCCTCAGGATTCACATATATGAGTCCCATCTGGACTGCAGCC
>JAKBGP010000063.1 GCA_021833045.1 Thermoplasmata archaeon | reverse complement strand
GTAAAACTCTATCCGGTGTCCTGAAATGTCCACGACGAACGATCTCCTTGCTATCAGGTACATTTCTATTCTTCCTTCTCGCTCATTATAGACAGCTTTGTGATAGAAATCATCCTCCTTTATGTCAGAATTCAATTCCTTTCTAATTCGTGTTATAAGATTGAGGTTGAATTTTGCGGTGACGCCTTTCGAATCATTGTAAGCTTTCTCCAGTGTTTCTTTATCCTTCTTCAAATCAACACCTATTATGAAGAAGTCCTTATTGCCAAGGATTTCGGAGCATTTCTTCAGGAAATCTGCTGCCTCGTTTGGTTCAAAATTTCCAATTGTCGAACCCAGAAAGAATAGCCCAAGATTACCACGATGTTTGTAATATGGAAGAACAAGATTCTTAGTGTAATCAGCACATACAGGGATTATTTCCAGATTGGGAAATTTTTTTCTATACTTATAGGAGGAATCCGCAAGACTGACTTTCGATATATCTATTGGCATATAGCAGCTTATTTTATTGCATCTGGTTATCAGATGTTCTGTTTTGGACGAATCTCCCGCGCCGAGTTCAACGAGCATCGAATCCTCTTCAAATAAACTGCAAATTTCCTTCCAATAATTTTCAAGTATCCATTTCTCGGTTCTTGACGGGTAGTATTCCTCCAACTTAGTTATTTCCTCGAATAACTTTGAACCAGCTGCATCATAAAACAGTTTAGGGTTAAGCCATTTTTTCTCCGAACCGAGTCCAACCAGAACTTCTTTCCTGAAATCCTGTGGTTGAGGACTCTGATCATGGATATTATTAGAATTAATCATCTGTCCCTCGCAAGTCTTATTCCGGTGAACGCCCATCGCTTCTCTGGTTGAAAGTAATTTCGGTAACTTAAACGGATGTGATCTCTCGGAGTACCATAACTTCCACCCTTCAGTACCATCTGACCAGACATAAACTTGTGATTATATTCACCTATTTCCCCCTCGGCTGGCTTACTTCCAGGATATGGCAAATATGGACTCTGTGTCCATTCCCAGAGATCACCAAAACCCTGAGATAAACCAGCATTTGAGCATGATGTTGGTTTCAGATAATCTGATTCCATGAAGTTCTCCCTGCCTGTCTTCTTGTAATTATAAAATGCCCTTTCCCATTCCGGTTCGCTCGGCAGACGGTTTCCAGACCACCTAGCAAAAGCGTCAGCCTCAAAGAAACTAATATGACTAACTGGTTCACTCAGAATCATTTTCTGTAAACCAGATAAGGTAAATATGCTGTAATCATCGCGCTCTTTGACCCAGTATAATGGGTGTCTTATATTATTTGATTTCACCCAGCTCCAGCCATCTGACAGCCATAACTCTGGCCTTTGATACCCTTCATCCATGATAAAATTCAAAAATTCTTCGTTTGTAACTAGCCTAGAAGATATACTGAACGAATTAAGCCATTCTTTGTGGGAAGGCGTCTCGTTATCAAAACAAAAACCCGATCCATCAAAACCCACGTTAAAGAGACCCTCATCAAACGAGTGCCAGCTTTGTTTTACCTTCTTCTTAGAATGCTGTGTTTTCAGATCATTTCTATAAGCGGGATAATCAGGATGATTGAAAAACGCCATTTTAATATCCATAAGCATAAGCTCCTGGTGCTGTTCTTCATGATTTATCCCAAGCTCAATTAGATCCAAAACCTCAGAACTGGCCTTTCCATTTTTCAATAAATTTTCAATTACACTGTCGATATATTTCCTATATTTTAGCACCTCAGAGACAGTAGGCCTTGAGACCGTACCTCTCCTTTCTTTGGGAAAATATCTTCCAATTCCTTCATAATAAGAATTAAAGAGGTAATCAAACGATCTATCAAATGTTTCATAATTTGTTATAAATTTTGAAGCGATGAATTTCTCAAAGAACCAAGTTGTGTGCGCTAGATGCCATTTGACCGGACTACAGTCAGAATTCGCCTGTATCACCATGTCCTCAATTTCAAGTGGATCAGCTATATCCAAAGTCCTTTCCCTTGTTCTCAAATATAGTTTGAGAATTTCGCTGGTATTTTTGATATTGAGATTGGCAGTTTGCATTACGCTTTCTTCATTAGATCATTGATTTTAAGTTTTGTACTGGATAGGTAATTGAGGATTTCTAAAAACGCCGCATTCTGAGCGTGCCTTGTAAGCACAACATTTATTCATGGTATAACATGTTGAGAACTGGATATTTTCAGAAATCACCTTATATCTCCTTACAAATACAGGAATGATGGAATTACCTCCGGCAATCGAATATATCAAGAGCAGAAGAGATAATGAGACCGAATCTACCCAGTATTTCAGAATATTGAAGCACCATTCAAAATTTTATTTACTATTTGTGTTTCTGTCTCCGTTTTACTTCCTGTTCTCTGCTGGATTACTTGCTAAAAGTTTCGTCTTCGCATTTGCATCTGTCGCAGTTTACTGGCTAATCCTTTTGGTCCTTTATTATGCAAGATTTACTGTTGAAAGGAAATACAGGAAATTAAACATCGGATATCTGGAATCGTTTGGAAAGCTTCCAGTATTTTACTCCTACTTCAAGTTCGGTATATTTACCATGATTCTTTTTGGTTCATTAATGATCACAATAGATTTTACCCTGAACTCGTTTGATGAAGTCATACTTATGCAATTATTTCTTGTGATATTATGGTTCCTGATGTTCTATAATTTGTGGGTGAGAAATTCCATAAGGCATGCTCAACCGATAGATACCAATGAACTTCTTGCAAAATTGGATTCCATAACGTCCTCGGAGAATATGCCAGGTGTAGTTCCAATGCTGGTTCCCGTAGGAGAATCCAAGGTTGCGAATGCCTACTGTGCAGGTGTTTTAAAAAACACGATATACATAACAGATTATCTGTACAACAATCTGAACGCTGAAGAGTCTGCCTGCATCCTCGCCCATGAGATAGGTCATATGAAGCATAAGGATAATCGGCTTTTATTCTTTTTATCCCTGATACCATTCATATTTGTTGAGTATCCTATCATTATGGTGATGTTAAATGTCAACGGGCTAATAAAATCACCTTTCTACAAGTTTTATTTTCCACTTCTCTTCGCCATTTCTGTCTTGGTTTTCTTTCTTATACCAGTCATCATGAAAATGATCGGAAGAATCCGGGAATTCAGGGCCGACAAGTTTGCTTCAAAATACTGTGATGCTAATCATCTTGCCATAGCGCTGATAAAGGGAAGCGACTTAAACATGACACCGATAAATTTGCAGGTTGGCTCTCATCCTTCAGTCAGGCAGAGGATCAACAAGATATTATCTATCTAGATAAAGCATGAGATTTCAAATGAACAGTGAATCTTTTAGTTTGACACCTAAGAATATGTAAGAACAGGCACTGTCAAGAATTATGAGTACTTTTATATCCCCTCCAGAAGATTTCTTGCAAGCCTCACTTGCAATCACAGTATCATCCCATCACATTGTGAAACCACTAATGAAAAATGGATATCAAGGAAATCCTTTACAAGATCAAAACAAAGATAAAGACTAGAAAATATTGAATCCAAGGATGATTTCTAAAGACGCCGCATTCTGAACATGCCTTGTAAGCATAACATTTATTCATGGGATAGCCATGTTACTGCATGAGTAGCCTTCTTGATGAAGCGCTGAAGGAAAAATACAGGACAAATGCAATTAATGATCCACTTGCATTTGCAAAGGATGCAGTTGACTGGAGTGTATTTCCTCCCCTCCATGGATCTGTATCATAACGATACAGACAAGGGATGAGGCCCACATATTCCCATAATAACAATGGTGAAGGTACTCTTCCTGCAGAGCATGTTCAACATGGTGGATGAACAGACAGAAACACTCATACGTGACGGGGTATAATTAATGAATTTCCTTGATTATCCCGATCTCCTGCGGGACGCAAAGACCATATGATTCTTCCGGGAAAGATTATCGAAGACATGAATGGATCGTATCATATGGAATGAATTAAAGAGACAGCTTGAACTGAAAAGAATGAAGGTGAAAAAGGGATCTGCACAGGATGCAACATTCATAACATCAGATCCCGGACATGTGAAGGACGATGATCCGAGAGAGGAAGGAAAGACAAGAAGATCAAAGGATGGTTCATTCACAAAAAAGAATAATAAAACATTCTTCGGTTACAAGGGTCACACAATTGTTGATGATGACGATCGCGTTCCATTCATCCGATCATACGCGGTAACAATAGCAAAGGATCATGACACAAGGATTGACCTTTCAAAGCATGGAATCACTGTGTACCGGGACAAGGGATATTTTGGCAGTGATCCCAAGGGAATTGATGGCACAATCGACAGATCTGTGAGAGGTCATAATCTGTCCATCGAATCTGTGAGGAGAAATTTAAGAATTTCAAGAAAGAGATAACTGGTGGGATATCCGTATGCTGTCATGAAAAGAATGTTTCACTTTTCACATGTCATGGTCACCTTTGTGAGAAGAGTAAGGGTGAAATTCATGTTTTAATGCTTCGGATACAATGTTCATGCCATTAAAATTCCGCATGGATAGCGTAAGCTATGTACATTTACTTTTAAAATACAGGTGAATGCAGAAAATAAAAGTGAAAATATCACCCGGGTTACGGTTTTGCTTTATTGTGTCAAGTATAGGAAGAATTCCCTGGAACTCAAGTACCTTATTCGAAATCCTCAATTAATCATGATTTGTTCATCTATTTATCTATAAAATATATAACATGATGTGAGACTTCTTCGAGAAAGATTGTATTATTATGTTGTCTGCTTTCAATTTCTGACAATGTGGAAATTGGGGATTATTAAGAATTGTATTGATTCAGACTTTTGGTCTGTTTTCTGTTTTAAGGATTAGACTTTCGATCAGATTCTTTGCATCCTGAGCATCCTTTAAGTTCAAGTATTTAAGTTGGCGGCCTAAAACTCTCAACTTTTTTCCACCCGATTTGACCTTTAATTTTTTCCGGGCAATTTCATTGTTTTCCGGTTCATCTGTAAGAGCCTCTTCAATAATTGGAATAGATTCCTTTCGCTCCTTTCTGGACTTGCGGGCAAATAATTTCGTTTGAATTGTGGCATTTGCCAAGCCAAATTTTATTAAATTCTTCTGAGTAATAAGGACACCTGAAATCTCGTTGATTGGTGTCGCATAATCGACTAACCGGCCTTTTCTAAAAACAAAAACAATCACACTGTTTTGTGTAATCAAGTATCTAGCAGCAAATAATCCCCAGAGGTATTTCTTGAGTCTAATGTAAGTAAGTGGCAATGTTGCAAGATAAATAATCAAAATTATAATCACGCCAAGAACAAATGGATCTGATAAACCAGTAAATTCATCGCTTAATAAAGGAAGAGCTATTGAAATTGGAGTTGAAATAGCGGCAGTTATAATACCCTGTTTCAAAAGGTGACTGTAAATTATAGGATTTGGCCTGTATTCTGCAATTATTTGATCATTTTTCTTTATTTTATGATAGGAAGAGTTCGATTGTATTTCTGTTTCGATATTAATCTTCTTAGTTTTAGAAGATTTAACAGCATCTGGGAGTACAAAGCCACAGGTTGAGCACAGTGAACTGGTTGCATCATTTTCTGCACCGCAGTTCGTGCAAACCTTATACCTCATATCAATGGAAATTGACATAAAATAATTGAATGTTTTTATTCAGAAGCATATGTCTTTGAGACGTCTTTACGAGTCGTAAGAGATTTCCATGGGTAACCAGAAAAACGCCAAATATTACTTGTTATGACTGACCTGTCATGAAGACTCAATGATTGGTAAGATCTTGCTATTAGAAAGATTGCATCGGTTTGTTGACACTGCCCATCAATGTCGTCCCTAATTATACTATTTTTCCTGTCATACTGTTTAATGTACTCGTAAATAGCGCAACAGAAAATATCACAGATTTATTCTTAATTCTATTTCTGCTTCCGGTCATAAATATCCAGGTCTCAGTTAATCTGATGAAGGTCAGACTTAGAAATATTTATAGAAAGGTGATGGTTTTTCTGAAGATATTTCCAGGAAACGCTACCCCAGCATTGGATGAGGTTTTTTCTTTTCTTTCATTATTTATTAGCGTTAATTTTATCTATGTATATGTGGGAATTATTTTGTTCCCAGTTTGTGCACTTTCCTTCAGCGCCCTTCCTAAATTCTTTAAAATAACGAATAACGAAAACCCAGTCTCCAAAGGTTCAACTTCAATATTATACATTAATAAATGATATGTTGAGAAATGTATCCCCCAAACTTTACTTTAGATTTGCCATGATGACAGAACCCAGAAATTCAACAAAATCATCTGAGTCATTCATCAACTTTACCCTCGTATATTTTACCCCCTTTTCAGAAAGAAATTTTGAAAAATCAAGATCCAGATCATATAATACTTCAAGATGCTCGTAACAAAAACCAATAGGTGCTACAAGGGCAGATTTCATCCCTGTTTCCTCCGTTACAACTTTCTGGATCGCTGGTTCCAGCCACGAACTTCCATATTTACTTCTGCTCTGGAATCCTGTAATGGTCTTTATTGACTGGAACGAGTTTGCAATTTTCCTGCTGAATTCATAAAAAGCATCTCTGTATACTGTCTCGGGGCTTCTACCGGTCGGCAGACTGTGTGCAGTAAGAATCAGCCGGTCATAATCCGCCTTTTGTAGCATTTCTCTGATCAGTGAAATCCATATATTGAGATATCCATCATACTGATAAATTCCATTTATTGAATGTCTTCGTCCTTTGTACCCATTCTTTTCGAGCTCTGCTGAAAATGGCAAGGAGTATGAATTGTACACCCCATCGGAAGGGAATGGAAATAATGGTAGTTCTACTACATCAGAATAGCGTTCTTCTGCTATTCTGTCGGCGATAAGCTCCAGTTTAGGGTGCCAGTGCTTGAATGCCAGGAATGTGTCAACTCCCCTATCTGATAGTTTATGAGTAAGTTTCTTTGTCAGGGATTCCAGAATATGGTTCGAAGGTGATTTGTTACCAAAAAGCGTGTACTTTTTTAGATTATCTGCTCTTGCATCTGGAGGGACAGGCATTTTCCCAAAAATATCCTGTAAATAGGCATCGATATCATTTATGTTTTCAGGGCTTCCATAAGCCATTATTACAGCTGCTTTATTGTTTTCCATAATTTTGCACCATTTTTACTATTTCTTTTAAGCATTCAACATTTGAGTTTGGAAGAACCCCATGACCTAGGTTAAAGACAAATCTGTCGATCAATTTTGCATCGTCTAGAATTCTTCTTGTTTCTGATAACGCAATTTCTGGTTTTAACGTCGTATACACAGGATCGAGGTTTCCTTGCATTCCCTTTTCGAATTTGCATGTCGAATGAATATCGGATAAAAGTGATTTGGAATCCATGGAGAGAAAATCAAAATCAGTCTTTGAAAGCAGATTAGCGTATGATCCAGTCTTCGTTGAAAAATATACATTAAAAGCATATTTTGATATTTCAGAGGAGAGTGGTTGAAGGTATTTATTTAAATACAGATCAAAAAGACCGTACGGAAGAGACCCAGCCCAGCTGTCAAAAATCTGAATTGCATCTGCACCAGCATTTATCTGCTTTTTAGAAAGGGTGATGATCATCTCAAAAATCTGGTCCATAAGTTCACTGAAGCGGCTTTCCTCTTTCATCATGAAATGAATTGTCTTTTCAAGGTCTCTGTCGGATGATCCGGCTATTATGTAAGAAGCCAGCGTAATCGGTCCACCTACAAAGCCATAAAGAAAGGTATCAGGGTGCCTTTCCTTGAATAATCTTATGCCTGGTTCAAGCGCATATTTATCCTTGTCGGGATCGTAATTATGCCCAATCCCTGAGTTTGTCTTTGGTGTTATGACAGGCCCAACTTTTTCCATGAAATCCATGTTGAAACCCATTGCCTCGAAAGGGAGAGTAATATCATAGAAAATTATTGAAGCGTCCACCCCGATATCCTCCACTGGCGAATATGAGATTTGTGAAATCAGATCGGGATTGGCGCAAATATCCTTTATCGATTTATTTCTTCTTACTTTCATGTAAGATGGAAGATATCTTCCTGCCTGTCTCATAAACCAGACAGGTATATTATCGGATAAACCACTCAGGGCAGATTTAAACTCGCTTTTATGCATATATTTCACGGCGTAATTCTTCTCATTGTTCTGGGAAATGGGATTGCATCACGGATGCTTTCAAGACCACAGATCCACCAGACAAGCCTGTCCATTCCAAGTCCAAAGCCAGAATGCGGGACGCTACCATATTTTCTTAAGTCTATGTACCATGAATATGCTGATGGATCTAAATTCATTGCTTTCATTCTTTCCTGCAGAACTGAAAGCTCCCAAATTCTCTCTCCGCCCCCGATTATTTCTCCACATCCTTCAGGTGCCAGTAAATCATGGCAGAGGATCTCGGAAGGATTGTCAGGGTCAGGCCGGTGGTAGAACGCCTTCAGTTCAATAGGATAATGCGTAACGAATAGAGGTTTATCAAAGTGCTTCGTGATTTCCCTTTCCTCATCTGCACCTAAGTCATCCATATATTTCAGGGTCATTCCCCAGCCCTGTGCATTCTTTATAAGATCTTTGTATTTCATCCTGGGGAAAGGAGATTTTACAAGTTTAAGAGGAGCGGTATCTCTTTTTAGAATTTCAAATTCTTTCTGGTTTTCATCGAGGCATCTATGAACAATGTAATCAATCATTCTCTCCTCAATGGCCATCATTTCTTCATTTCCAATCCAGGCTACTTCGCCTTCCGCATGCCAGTATTCTGTGAGGTGCCTCCTCGTTCTTGATTTCTCGGCACGGAAGCTTGGAGCAATTGTAAATACTTTTTCCAGACTGAAAATCATTGTCTCAAGGTAGAACTGAGAGCTTTGTGTTAGGAACGCCTCCTGATCGAAGAATGGTACCTTGAAAAGCGTGGATCCTCCCTCTGTTGCGGTCGAAACCATCATTGGCCCCTGGACTTCATAAAAACCCTCATTGTAAAAAAAATCCGAAAAAGCATGAAATATGTTTGATCTTATCTTGAGCATAGCAGTAAATTCCTGACTTCTAACCCATAAATGCCTGATGTCTAAGAGAAATTCTTCTGATTTATCCTTGGTTATCGGAAATGAGTCGTTTCTCTGATATATCTTTGCGTCAGTAACCTTTATTTCATAACCTGAAATGCTCCTCTCGTCTTTATACACTATACCAGTTAATTCTAAACTGCTTTCGATCGTCAGGTTTTTCAATTTATCGTAGATGTCACCATTCAGTTCATCCTGTTTCGCTGTGCACTGTATTATACCCGTTGAGTCCCTCAGCACAATAAAGGTAATTTTTCCACTTGACCTCGTTCTATAGACCCACCCATGTATCTTTACAGGCTGGTTTAAAAGATTCCCAGTCAGAATTTCTGCAATTGAGTTCATTCAGGTGGGGATATTGAAAGACGGAAATAAGTTTTAACACTACTTTTTATTTTTTAATAAATTTCTCCTCGTAAAAAGAGGTTACAGTATCATCGGAAACATTAAATTTCAATTCTATCGGATATACGAATGTATCTGACAGTTCAAAATCGATCATTGTTACTAGTTCCGTTTTCTTTAACTCAGAAACTCCTCTAAGATACATAACTTCAGCAACCCTTTTGTTTCCCATCTGGTATTTAACCTGGGAGCTCGCAATCTGAATTATTGAATGAAGAAATGTCTTATATTTTCTATCGCTGAATCGCCAGACTGTTTCGAGCCTGGTATGGATCTCCCAGAATCTCTCCTGAGCAGACAGAATTTCTGACTCCAAAAGTGATAGCTCAATCTGATTTATTGTGGGACGTGGCTCATGAGTTTCTTCAACTAATTGTCGCACATCTACCAGGACAAAATGCGATCTGATCTTTGATAAAACCTTCGAGAAATTATTAATGCCAATGTCTATCTCGGTTGAAATGGTTTTCTTCCTGATAATTAAATGTGAGCAATTGAGATCAACGAAGAACTCTTTTGAGACGTTAAGACCCTTTACTTCAAAAATAAACCTATCTAACATGAATTGTCATGGAGAAATTGATGAGACTAATATAAACTCTCAAAAATCATTGTAATATGGAAACTTCACCAAGGCAGGTTAAATTTAAGAGTGTGTTGCTATTCCGCATTTTGCAGATCAGGATAGGTGGCAGAGCGGTCATGCGTGGGACTGCAGATCCCATATAATAGGGTTCAACTCCCTACCTATCC
>JAKBGP010000062.1 GCA_021833045.1 Thermoplasmata archaeon | reverse complement strand
TCTTCACCTTTTGTTTATCTAATATCGAAAATTGATCCTTATAATAAGAACGAAATTCAAGTCATACCTTATAAAAACATTAAACCAGGAAGCCACAATGTTTAGGTCACCAAATAATCAATAAATCCGCCCATATTATAAGGCGTAGAGAGTGAGCGATTTAGCCTTAAATGTTTCGATGAGGATTGATATAAAATGTGTTATTCTGAAATATCAGAATAATTCCAGCCCTTCCATCAGCTCTATGGAGTTGGCCTCAGCTATCTTGGAAATCACGAACTTCAATTTCTCTTCCAGGAATGTGATCAGCTCTTCCCTCGTATTTGTTTCATCAATCGCTTTCCTGAACAATGTATAGTCAATGTCAAACTGATCTTTCCGTCCTGTGTTATATTCCTTCGTAAATGGATTGCGTTTCACCATTTTTCTTGATTAAATTGTCGTAATATATGGCGTTGTGCAAAATAATGAATAAAAAAATGAATTCAAACTGCACATTTCAGGGAAAAAATAACAAATGCACAGTTGTAAAAATATTATAATTATGGTTAGGTGCCGGAAAGTCGTAGTTTCATGCTTTCCAGCCTGTCAGCAAGGCTCTCATCCTCTCCCACTATGGCCTGCATGTCATCTACGTCCTCAAGATACCTTTCCACCTGGCCCACTGCCTTCTCATACCTCTTTCCCTTCCCCACTGTTGTGATCTTCTTGAGGGTATCCTCGAGCATTGTTATTTTCCCCTCGTATTCTGCCTTCAACTGGGCCATGAGAGAATCTTTCTGGCTCTCAATCCTCCTGGCGATGTCAGGATTTGAAGCTGCACCCTGGGAGAACAGCTCTTTCAAGTCCCCCATTTCGGTAAGCATCTTGCTCAGCGTCCTGGTGGAATAATCCATCTCAAGGAATTTCAGATCCTCAGGCTCAAGGGATGCAAGTGTGGCATCATCGATGTCCAGGGAAGGATACTCTATCTTTATGTTAGCCACAATTGTGGCCCAGTTTGCTTTCAGGTAGTCAAAGGTTTCCTTCCTTGCGATGTCGAATTCTCCCTCCAGGGATCGGAAGAATGAATCCAGGGAAGGCATGTTCCTCTGAGGTATTACATACTTATCCTGCACCCTGAAACTTGACAGGTCCAGGAGTTGACGGTAAAACTGCACCTTCAGCTTCCCAAAGCGGGATCTCTGATCACGGTCCAGCATACTCACTGCCTGCATGACACGGTCATCCACCTTCCTGACAGCCTTCTGGGCCCCTTTCAGCGTGAGCTCAACCACAAAGAAATCCTTTAGGGGATCGCTGCTCTTAGGAGCACTTTTCATTGGCCCTCCTAGCTTCTTCTGCATTTCCTCAATCCTCTTCTTCACGTCATCTATGCTTTTCTTGTTTTGTGTTACTGCAGTAACAGTTTCATTTTCTATTACAGCTTCCATTATCACACCTCCATCAGGAAGTTCCCTTCCAGCTTGTCTACACGCTGCACCTTCAGGTACCTTTCAAGAATTGAATTGCTCTCCTGCAGGAGCACACACCTCATATCTATCCCAGATGCCTTCCTTGCAGCTGCTTCCTCAACGTTGTCTATTCCATCGGAAACAAGGATCACCTGCTCATCGGAATACTGCAAGGCATCCTCCAGCACTTTTGTGATATCAGTTCCACCATCTGCACTGATGGAGCATGCAGCCTTCAGGATCTCAAAATAATCAGTGATCTCCTTGTGAACCTCAGTGTCGAATAATCTGAGAGTAAGTTGCCCTCCCATGCCTCTCAGCTGCTTTGCCAAGGCAAAAGAACATCCACCTGCAAAGGCCACTCTCTGGATATGTTCACCCTCGTAAGGCATGGATCCTCCCATGCTCCCGGACTTGTCCAGGTAAACAACCACGTTCTTAATTCCGGAGAATCTTTGCCTGACCTGAGCCGTCCTTGTGGCTATCTTCAGGGCCATGAGATCATCATCCAGGTATTCACCAGGAAGCATGTCAGATATCTCACTGAAGGATCTCATGACCTTGGTACCAATGGGAATTCCCCTCCTTGGTGATGGTGCAGTAAGGTTCTTTCCCATCGGAAGGGAAACCATCTTCCTGAAGATCTTCATCATGTTTATGGCGATCTTGTTTCCAAGGATCTCCCTTACCTGGTCAAAGTCATACCTCTCCAGGGGAATGCCCATATGTGAGAAGCCGTCCATGGCATCTGACATTTCCATGGTGTCGGAGGCCTGGGAACTCGCTGAGGCTACTATGGCCTGAATGACCTGCTGCGACTGGGCCTGAGGCATCTGGTTCAGCTGTGAGAAGAAGTTCTGCACGTTGTTATTGTTGTTCTGCTGGCCCCCCTGGTTCCCCTGTGGCTGCACCTGGCTGCTGTTCTTGTTTACGGATTTTATGACGGAATCCAGGAAGTTCATTGTGGCCATCTTTGCAAGGAGGGGGTTGGAATGGACCTTCTCATTCATCCTCTTGTACTCATCCGATTCGTAATATCCCCTGAGAACGGACTGCCATGAGCTCTTCGAGCTGGGGTTGAACACCAGGGAGGGCCAGTGCTTATGGTTCATAAGATGGGAATCCAGGGCCATGGAATGATCAAGGGCAATATTCTTCTGCTCGAAGGACTGCATGATATCGTATGTTGAAGATCTGAGGGCCTGTGATGAGTACTCATTGAGAAAAACATGTTTCTTTGCCTGGGAAGGAAGCATCTTATGCCACCTTCTTGAATGATTTCAGATTTGCCTGCATCTCGTCAACTTTTTTCATGAATTCACCGCATTGATTGGTTAATTCCACTATTTCATCTGCATACAACTCAAGAACAGATTGTTTAGCAGCTGCAGCCTGAATCTGTGACATGGCCTCAACACCTGCATTCTTTGCATCCCCTATATTGCCTGACTGTGCACTTTCAAATGCCTTCTCCAGCTTCTCCTGTGCCATCCTGAGCTCAGCCGGATAGAGGGAATCAAGTGCCTTGGAATAGTTAGTCAGGGCATCCTCATTATTTGTAAGGATGTATTTGCTCATCGCTATGGCAGACTTTTTAACTGGTGAATTGAAAATGTATGAATGGGAAGCCACAAGCATGGGGAGGTAATTGGGGCCCATAGCTGTCCTGTCACTGATAAAAATACCATGCTGTCTCATTACGGTTATCATGCTTGATATGGTCTTCGCAATCCCATCGGCATTCTGCACCAGGTGATTTCTTATGGCCCCGTTTAGAGTGTCTATATCGCCCAATGTGATAGGTTGCATGGGCTTTATGCCATTTATATTGGCAAGTATTCCTGCCTCTATTCCAGATGGGTCTATGGGCTTCACAAAGTGCTTTATTAATATCCTGTCAAAGAAGGCCTGCAGCTCCTCACTTTCGGGCAACTCATTTGAAGCCGAGAACATCGAATATAACGGCACGTTGAACATCTTCCCATCAATATCCACAAAAGATCTCTCATTCATGATATTCAGCAAGGTGTTCAGTGTTTCAGAGCTGGCTTTAAACACTTCATCGATGAATGATATGTTGGCAGTAGGCATCTTCCCTGACACCATCCTTGTGAATTTACCGTTCTTGTATTCGACAGGGTCTATTGGCCCGATTATTTCGTCCGGGATGGTATACTTGGACATCAGGTAATAGTAGTATTTCCCGGACACTGCATCTGAAAGCCTCCTGAACAGTGCTGACTTTGCGGTTCCTGGCTCCCCTATAAAGCATGCATGCCCCTTAACCGATAGTGCTATAACAGCAAGTTTGGCCTCTTCCTCCCTGCCGATGAAAGCATCCGATAGGCTGTTCACCAATCCGAGGGCCATCTCTCTCGGTGTCTTTAAAACCTCATCATTCCCTGCCTTCTGGACAGGGGCCTTTTCCGATGTTTGTGTTACTTCTGTGTTATACATCAATTATCGATAACACAATAGTATATTAATTTTTGTTACTATAGTAACAGAAACGATAAAGTGAAGTAAAATATGGGAAATTAAAAGAAAAATTAAACACTGAATTAATATTTGTAGAACAATTATAAATTAATATTGTGTTACTTATAACATAATTGTTACTACAGTAACAAAAATAAGATTGTTTAAAAGATATGGGGCCAGATCAGGATTTTTTGATCTCTTCATATTTCCTTCTAATGAGATCCATCACAAGTTCAGCATGGCTTCGATAAGCTAATTCTGGTTGTGCATTGATGATCTTATCCATCATTATTATTGCTTCTTTTGGCAGTTGAACAGTTTTATAATTTGACTTCTTTTCCGCCATTTAAGTGTTATTGATAACAGATATATAAGCAACCATATCTGCTTTACAAGCGTTATCTTCCGGCGAAATCTTTTTTAACATCTGCATACTGCGATTACGGGTGAATAAATTTGGTGACTGAAGAACAAAGAGTGCATATGGGACAGAATGTAAAAGATATTGCTTGGCACTATTATGCCGGATTGAAAGGGATATCACTAACTGATGCAAAAAAAGAATTTAGTGAACGTTTGTTTGCTAATGACATTCTTGTGGATACAGCTCTCAGAATGGCAACGACTGAAGTATTTGAAGTTTTGAGATAATAGATTCTTAACATTTTCAAATACCTCAATCTAATTTTTTAAAAAGATGTAGTTGTGATACTACTTTTACCAGCAGGCCAAAATTACCAATCGTCACAAGATCTGAAAGTAATAAATTAGGAAGGTGATTTCCATGACGCTTATCAAGCATATCTTTGAACCCTACAAAATTATTTTTTAAAAAATTTAGATTTCAGTGATTTTATTGTTTTATCGGCCTTATTTTTATGTAAGTATTTTTCAAGATTAATTATGCGGTGTCGATCAGCTATAATTCGTTCTGTAAGTGTATTAAAGGCTTTTCCAGTCCACTCTAATTTTATTGGGTATGAAGCAGCAGGTGTCATATTTTCAGCGTAAACTTCAACCTTAACTATGAAATTCATCGGGGGGAAATTCTTCATTATCAAAAAGAGGTTGTCCATTGAAAAAATAATGAAAAAATGTAAATAAGGTGCAAAAAAATATTTTAAAAATCCTATAAGATTGACAAATCAGCAATTAGAACCAAGGTTAACTCTGATGTTAGAGTAATAAGTAAACATACCTTATAAGGGATATTTGAGACCTAAATAGGTATAAATATAAGAATGAACATGTTATCACATCTGAAATGGTTAATATAGCTATCACCAAGAGAATATTTAGAGCTCACAAACAAGAAAAACTATATCAATCGAAAAATTTTGGAATAGCATCAATGTTTCATAGAAAAACCGGAAATAATTTTGATAACATCGTATTTTATTATGGAAATGTGAGTGTCAAGAAATATGTAAACATTCAGGCTGAAAGCGCATATAAGCTAGTAACATATAAGCTAGTAAGATCCACTAATAAAGGGTACCAGAATGAATAACTTTGTTGAAGATTTATTAACGAAAAATTACTTTGACAACGTTGAGAAAATTCCATTAACTCTAGGCATTGAAAGAAAGGCTTTAGGTGCGTATTATACTGATAGGCATATAGTGGAATATATTTTGGACAGCTTAGATATCAATCAAGAATCATACGTCCTTGACCCTTCTTGTGGATGTGGATCATTCATTTTACCATTATACTCCAGAAATCCTGGTAATATTTCAGTAAATCTAAACAAAATATACGGAGTTGATATAGATAAAAAGGCAATTGATTTTACTGTTGAAACCATTTTAAAAATTTCTGGCAAATTACAGAAAAATGAAATTTTAAATCATTTCATTAATGATGACTTTATCTTCGAATCTCCAATTAAGATGGAAAATTATGATGAGTTCATCAATATTATTTATAGTGGTGGATTCCATTTCATAATTGGTAACCCGCCTTTCAATCTAAATATCAAACGAAATAAGTTGCCTACCTTAAGTAACAAAAATCACCTTGATATTGCGAAGAAGTCAAAAAATATACCCATTTATTTTATACTAAAGGGACTAGAAATTCTAAGGAAAAATGGCGTTCTTGCATTTGTATTACCAAAGACATTGCTTTATGTTGGTAGATACAATGAATTCAGGTCTTACCTGTTGAATAATTTCACTGTACTTAAAATAGTTGAAATTGGCATAAAGTTCAAAGGAGTTAGGGGCGAGCAAATGATCCTGTTTATTAAAAATAGGAAGCCAAGAAAGAATTCATCCATTGAATTCTCAAACATTTCTATACAGCCCCCGTATCAATCTGAAAACACCTTCAGAGTAAGGCAGGCTTATTTTACTTCAATGAAGGCTCTACCAACAATGGAAAGCAATAATGTACATCTAATAATCAAAGAGATTAATGAAAAACATCTTAAATTAATAGATATGTCTAAAATAAGCGTATTCAGAGGAGTATCATTAGGCAAAACCAGTCTTAAAACAATTCCATATCCAACGAATGGAGATATACCAAGCAATGCCTTTATCAGTGGAAAATGCATATCTAAACTGTCACTTAGGAGCCTTATAATTGCCGATAGTTATAACACATCTCAACCAAGAGTATCAAAATTACGCAAGCCTAAAATAGTTTCCCAGAACATTTATTCATCTGAATCTGGATTAATATCCTATTTGGACATGCAGGGGATTCCAACAGCAGAGACGGTATCAAATATATTTATGGAAGATATGGAACAACTAGCATATGTTTTTGCACTACTAAATTCAAAATTGATGAATTTTTATCTATCACAGTTCACTTTTTCTGGGTCGAAGCTCACAATGCATATGGATGGATATTATTTACGTCAACTCCCGCTATTATGGGATCCCGAAAGGGAAGAAACGTCAGATCTAATCAAGTTGGGATTAAATATTAGTAATAGCGAAACAAAGGACTATAAATTACATTTAGAAAATATTGACAGATTAGTCTATAGTTTATACGAAATCAGAGATGACCAACGCAAAGTGATTGAAGCAGTAATGAGAAAGACGTTATCCAAGAAAAGTATATGGTGAAATTAGATGGCTAAGCAAAAACTGAACACACTGAGCGGAAGTGACTGGCTAAAGTATTCATTCAGTATATGGAGAGATATTAAAAAAGGACCAATAGACAGTGATGTTTCCAACCCTGCCTCATACCCCGTAGAACTTCCTCAGAGACTGATTAAAATATTAACCAATCCCGGAGCACAAGTATTGGACCCATTCATGGGTTCCGGTTCTACAATTATTGCTTCAATAGTCGAAGGTAGAAATTCAATCGGAGTTGAACTTTCAGAAAGATTTTTTGAGGAAGCAAAAAAAAGAACTGAAATGTTAACACTGGAAAGATTTTTCAATCCCTCAATCTCCACAAAACTATTCAATGGCGATTCAATGTATCTTGAAAGTTTTGTTGAAGAGAGCAGCATAGATCTATGTGTTACGTCACCTCCTTACTGGGACGTATTAAACAGAAAGAGAACTGCAGACAGAAGGGACACCACTAATTATTCCGACAGCCTTGATGATTTGGGTAACATTTCAGATTATGAGACTTTTCTTAAAAGATTATCTCTAGTATTCTCAAAAGTTCACACGGCCTTAAAGAAAGGCGGTTATTGTGTAATTATAGTAATGGACATTAGAAAAGGGGGAAATTTTTTTCCATTCCACTCAGATATTTCTAATTTTATGGAAAAAATCGGCTTTAAATTTAAGGACATTATTATTTGGGATAGGCAAAAGGAGTATAACAGTATGAGGCCCTTAGGCTATCCATACTCATTTGTAGTCAACAAGGTTCACGAATACATATTGATATTCCAAAAAAAAGAAACAGAGGGGAATTAGGTGTTTCCAGATCCAAAATTCTGTTATCTTTTAGGAATGATAGTTGGAAAGGGAAAAATTGTTAGAAAGAATGATGGTAATACAAAATTTATAATAGAATTACCACATAAAAGCCTAAGGATTAATGGAAAAGAAGCCTCTGTTTATGTGCAGGCCAGTGTCTTAAACATTAAAGAAACACTTGATCCTTTTCTATCAACCAGAATAAATGTCAATTCACTTGATCATAAAACCGAGTTAAGTTTTACCAAAAATGATTCAGATATGGTAACTATTGAAATTCTCAAACTTATTGGTAATATGGCAACATACAAGGATATGAGAATTCCACAGGATGTATTATTATATCCAAGCGATTTAGTAAAAGAATTTCTAATGGGAATTGCAGATGTAACCGCTCACATTCGTTCAAGCAATGCTGCATATGGTGATCCATCGGGCAACAGAGTTTACATTGAAATCCCAGAGAATTGGATGCTTGTTGTCGATACGGCCAACTTACTTAAGCGGATTGACATTCCTGTACAGAACATTGATTGGGCACATCCCAATTTTAGAGATTCAAAACTTGTTAAATACAATCAGGGAAATCATAATTTTTGGAAAAAAGAGCATCAAATAAAGATATACGCAGAAGAGTTCCAACCCGTTGGTTTCAGAATAAAGCACAAGGCAAGTAGACTAGCTGAATTAGCGAGTGAGAATATAAATGTTTGGAATGAGGGAAAACATAGGAAAGCGGTCAACATAAGGCAAGTACATCATAAATTCTACTGGGAAACAAATCTGAGGATACGTCCCAGGCCAAGCCATCCAATGGAGAATGATCCATTTATCCCAATACAAATTAGAGGAAGACATTATGATTCTTGGACACAAATCGCAGAAGAATTGGGTTACAAAAGGTGAATTAATTGAGTGAAATCGATCTTTATCCTTCCATCGAAGTATGGTTAAACAAACATCTGAAAGAAAAATATCCAAATTATGACGTAGAAACAACGTATAAATCATCGACGCACACTTTGGAAAATGTGATGAGAGAGCATGGCATAAACCTGAGCAAGGCATATTTGCTTAATATAAAGATAGATATTCTTGGGATTCTCAGAAAGAAGAACAATATAGAGTTAGTATTTGTAGAGGTTAAAGATGCAATGCTTACATTGAAAGACCTTGGTCAACTCTGGGGATATACTCAACTCATAAATCCAATCGAATCATTCTTAATATCTTCAAAAGGATTGGGCGTTTTATCTGAAATATATAACGTTCTAAATAGAAGAGATTTATTCGTATATGGTAGTAAAGGAGAGAGAACAATGAAAGCTGCTAAATGGTCTATAAATAGTAAATCAATTGATTACTCTACGTTAATTCCTCATTCTTAAATACCGTCTTAGATTTACCTGTTGTTAATCACATCGTTGAGTAATCTTTTAAGACATTCTTGATTTTTTGACTATATTTAGATGATCTAATTAGAAATTTTATTCATATAGTTTAATCAGGCTCAATCAATGCTAACCATTTAGACTCAATCTTAAAATCTAAACAATTTAGTTAAGGATGGAATTTAGTTAAAGTAATATTTAATAGCAATGTTTTTAAAAACGTCTCTTTCTTAAAAAGTATGACCGTGATATATCCCTAAATTCACTCATCTTCTCATTATCTAATTTTTTTTCAAGTATCTTTCTCTTTTCGAATGCTATATCAATTTGGTCCGTCATAGTGTCAAAGTAGTCTCCTGTCCAGTTTATACTTAATACATATATACCCGGGGTGGCCATATTTTCTGAAATTATTACAACCTTAATAACGAAGTCAGTCCTAGGTACTTTTTGAGTAGAGTTCATACCCTTTCCATAGAGAGTTTCCACAGTTAGATAAGTTAAACTTGCTTTTTCATGTGAATAAATGTCTTTACTTCTATAACCCTCCGTATTTATTAATTCCGTATTGAAATCTCCCGACAAGTTAGTTGTCATATCATATTTACTCCAGCTCCATGAGATTTTACTTATTGTTGCACCATCCCCATTTCGTATGATCTCTAAATCGACCTTACAGTTTTTTGCCACAGTTTTTCCAATATTATAGACATCGAACCCTATCTGACTATGTGAATACCCTCCATTGAAATCTGGAAAAATAATTAATCTTGGTCTCATAGCTTCTTCTTTATGTGCTGTATGATAAATCTGATAGTAAGCAGCGATTGCTAAAGTGAGTGTTCCCACAGCACTTATAATTTCAGCAATTGTTTGAATCAAAGTAATATTATCTCACTCTCCCCATAAACTCTGAAGTGTCCATGCCCGTTATCTGAGTATATATCGATGTTGTAAAAACAGATGAATGGCCTAACCATTGCTGCAGTATATTCAATGGCACATTATCCATTATGGCCTTGACTGCAAAAGTATGCCTGAACTTGTGTGCATGGATCCTTATTCCAGTCTCATTCTGAATTTTCTTCAAGTAAAGATCAACAACCTGCCTCTTCATTGGAAACAGAAGATCG
>JAKBGP010000061.1 GCA_021833045.1 Thermoplasmata archaeon | reverse complement strand
TATATAAATCTTCGGTCTGCGTTGGCAAATTCTATGAACGTTTTGACCCACAGTTCCTTGGTTCCAATATCATATCTCTTGCCCTTTATTATATGCCCATACATGTCTCTTTCTTTGCACATAAGATCAATCGCATCCGACAGCTGGTATTCTCCGTTTTTCCCCGGTTTTATTTTCCGGATATAATCATAGATATCCGATTGAAATGCATAAATGCCAGTTATACCAAGGTTACCGGGTGACTGGCTTGGAAGAGGTTTTTCAATCACTCCTTTAATCCTTACGATGTCACCAGATATACGGTCAGTCTTGACCATGCCGTAGTCCTTCACCTTTTCAAGCGGAACAGCTTCCAGCGAGAGGCAGGGTGAGCTGTATTTACCATAAAGGTTGATTAACTGTCTGGTCACAGTTATTTTCGAAGAGCTTCTGTATATTGTATCACCAAGTAAAACGATAAATGGTTCATCATTAGTGAAACCTCTGGTGTATCTTATAGAATCTGCAAGTCCCAGCGGTGACTTCTGCCTGATGAAATATATATCAGGAAAGTCTATGACGCCTGAATTTTCTGCTTTATCATCAAGAGAATGCCTGTCAAAATAGTTTATTATTGAATCCTTGCCTGATCCGATGATAATCAGGATCTCGTCGAGACCGGATTTAACTGCCTCTTCAACTACATAATGAATGACAGGTCTATCAAGAACCGGGAGCATCTCCTTGGGTTGTGCTCTTGTCAGCGGATAAAATCTGGATCCCATTCCGGCAGCTGGAATCACGCACTTTCTAATTCTTGCCAAGACCTACCCCCATTTTTATGTCATACTTTTCAGGATCCAGAATCCGCCTGAAATCAAGAACCGTTTTTCCTTCAAGCATTTTGATGGGCATATTCGCAAAATCTCTCCATTCGGTTGCTGTTACCACAATATCACTTTCGCTTATGCAGGTTTGCATGTCTTTACAGATATTGACTCCCTCAAGATTCTTTATAACTGGGTCATAGGCATTAATAACTGCACCCTTCTCCTTCAACCGGGATATTAGAAGTATCGATCTGCTCTCCCTCAGGTCATTTGTGAGATCCTTGAAGCTTAAACCAAGAACGCACACTCTGGATCCTGAGAAAGATATCCCTCTTTCCATGGTGTTTTGCAATATTTGGGATACCCGGTTCTCATTGTATCCATATACTTCTCTGAGAATGCTCATGTCAATACCCTTTGATCTAGCAAATGTTATCAATGCCTGCGTATCTTTCGGGAAACAAGATCCACCGAAACCCAAACCGGCTTTGAGGAATTCCTTCCCTATCCGTTTATCCAGACCCATGCCCTTTGCAACTACGTTGACATCTGCACCGGGTATCTTCTCACAGAGATCCGCCATCTGGTTGATGAATGATATTTTTGTTGCCAGAAATGCGTTACTGGCATATTTTATCAGCTCTGCATTTGCGTTTGTTGTAACTATTGCAGGCGATCCTGTAAAGCTCCAGATCTCCTTTACTACATCACAGGGTTCACCGCCTATGACTATCCTGTCAGGGTGTTCCGTATCATAAATGGCATTACCCTCCCTTGTGAATTCAGGATTTGAAATTACTTTCATTCCAGTTCTCTCGGATATAAAAGATGCAGTTCCAGGAACCACAGTGCTCTTGATTATCAGTATAGCAGATCTGTTGATCTTCGCAACCTCATCAGCTGCCTTTGTAACATAGCTGAGATCTATGTTTCCAGAAATATTTGGTGTTGGCACTGTTATGAAGATAGCTTCGCATTCTGACAGTGCGGAATAATCATCTGAAAAGATCAGGTTCTTCCTTCCACTGATCAGATACTTCTCAAGATCTGGCTCAAAAATTGGAACCATACCTTTAGTTAGAGCATCTATTTTCGAATGATCAACGTCTACCCCGATGACGAGATTGCCATGATTAGAAAGCACAGCGGCATTGACAAGGCCGACGTATCCTAAACCAACCTGCCCTATTTTCATGCATATTTCTCCCTGATCCACTGGATCGTTTTATCAAGACCTTCGTTAAGTGAAATTTTTGGTTCCCAACCCAGTCTTTTCCTGATTTTGGTTATATCTGCAGATCTTCTGAAAGGATCGTCTTCTCTTGGATCTAGATGGACAATTCTTGAATGACTCCCTGTTAGATCGATTATGGTTTTCGCAAGCGAATTAATTGTAATCTCCGAGACAGAACCAACATTAAGAATTTCTCCAGAAAGACCCGGATTATTCAATAACTTCCATGTTGCATCAAGCCAGTCATCTATGTACAGAAAGCTTCTGGTCTGACTGCCGTCACCGAATATTGTAATGTCATCTCCCTTCAGTGCGCTTAATATGAATCTTGGAATTACTCTACCATAAAGGCCATCCGGTCTTATTCCTGGACCGTATACGTTGAATGGTCTTTCTATCCTTACATCAATATTGTATTCCCTGTGATAAGCCATTATCAGGGCCTCTGAATATCGTTTTCCTTCATCATAACAGCTCCTGATCCCATTGGGGTTCACGTAACCAAAGTACGTTTCCGGCGTTGGGAGTACAGAAGCATTTCCATAAACTTCTGAAGAGGATGTGTACAGGAAAACTGCATCTGACTGTCTTGCTATGTTCAGCATGTTCATGGTACCAACGGAGTTTGAAAGGATCGTTTCAACAGGATGTTTAATATAATCTTCAGGAGAAGGTCTGGCTGCAAAATGAAGAACGAAATCAAATTTTTCGTCCGTCTTAAAATGCTCAATCTTTTTTCTAATCAAGCTTACCTCTGCACCAAGATTATCTGTATTCATCGTGGACATATCGTCAACAACTGTTACATCAATTCCATTTGAAATAGCCTTTTTAACGATATGGGATCCAAGGAAGCCATTGCCTCCGGAAATTAACATCTTCATAATTCTGTTGGATATAATATGTTTCTATAATATTATCGTTTAGAGAGATTATTATGATGCCATATAATAAATAAAAAGACAAAAAAGTCTATTATCCTAAGACAAAGGCAGTGGATAGAAGCAACAACCAATACTTATCAAAACAGTTAATTAATTATCACATTCACGGGAAAATGCACCGGTAGATTCCTCAGGGCAAGTGTTATCTTACCTAAGCAAGATTTGGGATTACGCCCAACTTAAGAGTGATTTTCCTTAAGAGTCCTGTCGACGTTAACCCAACCAGAGTGATAAAAATACTTAAAAGGATGGTTCTGTAAAAAAATCTTATATCTCTACACTTTATGGAATAAAAAATCTGTCTGAATAAATTTTCGGCTATACTTTTTAACTTTTCCCGTTTGACCAGTGAAATGAAAAGAGCTGCAGTGTTTTCAGTGGACAGACAATAGTATCCAAATTTCAGGTCATTAATTTTTCCATGCAGATTCAATCTGGAATATCTGTAAAATGATTCAGTTATCATAGCATATCTGATTATACCATCCAGCTTACCGTAATTAAGATCTTTGCTTTGGTCCCTAGCTGATATATTTTGTGGATGTATTCGATAACTGGTTAATACATCCTTAATATCCAGTATGCCTCTTAAAAAATAAAAAGCAACAAAGAAGAGACCGGTATCTAGGTTTATCTCAATATTTCTCAAATATTCTAAATAAGGCATTATTGCAGATCTACGAAAGGACACCCTACTACTGTTAAAACCCATATCTAGTGCTTTGATAGCGTATATGATATCGCATAAGTTAGAACCCCGTTCAAAAAGTAATTCATCGCTTTGTAACGATCTTAAACTCCGAGATCTTTTCCTGATATTGGCTTTCACTTTATTTCCATCAGAATCTATCGTATCATATCCATTTGCAATGTAATCTATCTGGCTATATTTCTTATAAAGAGTCATGTGCGTTTGAATTTTTCCCTGAAAAAAAATGTCATCATCATCCAATAGAAATATAATCTCGCCCCGGGTAATTTTAAGAGCCTCACCGAATCTTATTCCTATAATAGCGGAATCATTATGTACAACTTTTACGTTTAATTCTGAGAGATTCTTTTCAATTGAAGGATTATGAAAGGACTTTACTACAACTATCTCCGTTCTAAATTGATCTGATTCACTATTTTTTACTGAACTAACAGCATCAAGAATAAAATTATCACGTTTATAACACAAAATAACTATAGAAACGTCAAATCCAACAGGTGAAGCAAAGTTCAAATCCGTGCCGTTTACCAATGAAGCGTTTAACGCTTATTGCTTTAAGATTCTTTTTATCCTTTCTTATCTCAGAGTATTTATAAGTGATTATGGATCGGGATATGTGCTAAAAAGCAAAAAAAAGGTCATTACACTGGTAGTGGATCCACTGCCATCTGGTTTCTCTGTTCAAATGACTTTTCTGAAGTCGGTTATAGAGATACTGGGTGATAAATATGATCTTTCAGTTTATTCTAATTACTTTTCTCCTGATAAAAAGAAGGAGTTGATAGAATTAAGACTTCGAGTTGTTGAAAAAAAAGGCGGGTTCATTTCCAAAATATTAAAAAATCAGCTGTTCCCTCATTTAAATGAATCATTACTCTGGTCCCTGAATTGGTTTTTTGATGCTCTTGAAATTTCAAAACTGAACTTTTCCGATAAGTCAGAATTTTCAGAGACTGATTACGTAATAGACCTTTCTGCAACTGTAATGCCGAAGTCAGATATTTGGTGGATACAGGGTCCACCATTTTATGAAGTACTTCAAAGTATGTCAAGCTCAAACATTTTTATAAAGTCTTTTTTTAAGTTATTCAACCGTAAATTGAAACAGACAAGTATTAACATCATAAACGAAAAATCACGCAGGACAAAACAACTGGTCGCAGTTTCACAGTATATAACATCAATTTACCGTTCCTATGGAATCGTTATACCGTATGTTGTCCATTCTTCACAGAATTTCAACTCATTTAATCCATGCAATCCCGTCAGAAAGGAAGAGTATGTGCTCACTTATATAGGCAAAGAAACCGATACTGAGGCACTTATTGAAGCGGCAAAACTAGGCATAAATATAGTGGGGTTCGGGTCGAAGGTCCCCCCTGGTATGGGTCTTCAAAAGCTCAAGAAACACATTACTTTTTTGGGAAAGGTATCAAACGAAGAACTGGTCAAACTTTATTCAGGTGCTAAGTTCTTTGCTTTTCCCTTTACAAATGAGCCTTTTGGTGTAACACCGATTGAATCGATGTTATGTGGCGTTCCCGTATTAACTTATAACAAAGAAGGGCCGTCTGAGACAGTCCTAGACGGTAAGACTGGATGGTTTGTGAACAGTAGAGAGGACTTTGTTCAGAAAACGTATCAATTATGGATTTCCCACAATTTAGATATAGACCCGAAAATATGCGTAAAGCGGGGATCTGAATTACGACTTAAATACCAGATTAATAAACTGATTGATATTATGGATTCAGTCACCGCATGAAGAAAGCCATATCAATAATCAACGCCTCAAGGAAAAATGATGGAATTACAGTTGGTATATTAAGAACTGCATCAATTTTAAGAAACTTAGGTTATGGTGTGAAGTGGTATCAGGTCCTAGACAGATACACGTCTAAGTATCTTCCAGATTATGATCATCTGATTCAAGGATTTAAGAAAGTACCCGAAATAATCTCGATGGGAATAACAAGGACAAGGTTCTTGGGTAAAAGATTTAATATTATTTGTGGAAGTTTGGTCTTAATTGCGGAGCCGACTTTAATAAATTTTATGCAAAATCCCATGATATCTATTGTTAAATTTCATGACTTTCGTGCGTTTACAGAGTATTCTGATAAATTCCTGACCCGTTTTCTTTATAAGATGAAACTCAAAAAGATGAGGAAAATTCAGTATGCCATATTTACTACTGAATTTATGAAAAAAGAAGCCGAGAATCTTGGTATTAACCCAAGGGAGTCAGTCATTATTAAAGATAGGCCAAGATTCAATCTGGAAAGAGAGCATATAGATTTATCTTTGAGTCATTTAAAAAATGGAGTAGTAACAATAACTTGTATTTCTACAGACAGACCATACAAAAATTTAGCATTATTCTTGGAAATAGCGAAGGAACTCCACAGGAATGATCCAGAAGGGTACAGATTTATACTGGTGAGTAAAGTGGGAAAAGAACTCTCGAAGAAGATACATCACGAAAATATAGTAGAAGTAGTAGAAGAAGTTGCTGATATTAAGGATATTTATAACAGAACAGACATTGTGATTGTGCCGTCAAAATATGAAGGTTTCTGCCTTCCTCTGGTAGAGTCGACCTATTTAGGAATCCCTGTAGTTTCATTTCAACTTCCGCCATTTGTTGAATTACTTGGTAAGTACGAACTATTTCAAAATTCTGATGACGCATGCCTATGGACCAAATCCATCGAGAAACTTCGTGATCCGTTTTATTATGAACAAATTTCAGAATTTTTAATAAGTAGAGCTGAAGTGATTGAGGCAGAAAACATAGAGGAAAAACTGAGACTTTTTATCGATTCCATTTTTGAAAAGGCATTTTCAGGTAGCAACAAGAACCATGTCATTTAGATATATTGACAGAGTATTATTTGCGTTTGAGTATAGAATACCAGAGAACTGAGCGTTAAGAATTAATGTATCAACACTGAAATTGATTTTCATTGATTGCCAGGTTCCATTCATGTTCGAAGTAAACGTGATATTTCTGTTGAAGATAGTTATGCCGTGGTACACCCATCCTGATAGTTCTAAAACTCTTCCATGGTAATCAGTTGTTTTGTTTCCAACAATCTTGAATGAGACAGTCAGGGTATAATTTCCCGGAGATATAGTGGTATAAGGTCCGTACCAGATTGTGAGATTTTTATTATCACTTGTTCTACCAAAAATGGCTTTTCCAGATTCCGCTGAATTACATCTGACAACCGAGCCACCTGATCCGATGTGCAGATTGCTTTCGTTAAATATCTGTATTTTAGGTACTTGAACTCCAATAAAGACAGGACCTGACTTATAATTTAGTTTGTACAGTCCAATTGTCCCAGGGAATTCTTTAGAATAAGTATAGGCATATAATCCATATTTTGTATAATTGGTTGATGCTATATTAAGAAATTCAGGCAGATAAAAGGAAGATTGATCGATAAAAATGTAATTCGGAAGACTGGACCCGTTAAAAGGCAGATACTCGATTATACCATTACTGTATGGCATCCATGCAAGAGAATATGCGTTCCTGCTGTTAGCAACAAGAGGGAATAAATTATCTGACGCTACTACAGTTGCATTTTTTGGAATTAGTTTTGCAATATCTGTAGCGTATTTGAATTCCGGGTTTACCGAATAAGAAAAGGAGTAACCCGGAAGGGGGGTGGCCTGAAAATTCTCAGTGTTGACAGGGCTAAGGATCAAGTTCATGGCAATCAGTGAACATGCAAAAAGGGCAGTATATTTGATGATGTTCTTTGATTTGAGAATTGGTTTTTTACGCCAAACAATTAATCCTATTACGATTAAAGCAACAGGAATAAGAGAATAATAAAAACCTGGTAACCTTATTGAAAGAATATCATAGGATAATGACTTCCCATATACTGGAACCAAAAGGATTACGGTACTAAAAAACAGAGACAATCCTAAAATTTTGGGAAAGCTATTTTCTCCATTTTTACTCAGGTACTCTAACCCACCTATGCTGGCGAGCATTGCATATGGCGTTGTCAGAAGAGAGTCCTGGTTTCCGAAACCTGTTGTGAATCCTGTTGTCACCAGGAACGTATAAAAGATCCACGGAGCTGCAGTTAAAAGTAATTTTGGAGCCAGAAGCGGTAGCATGCCGAGAGATATGATAATCATCAACCAGTAGAGAAGTGAAAGCGAAATATTGCCAAGACCTAAATGCAAAGACAGAAGTGAATTGGAAGATTCTGCCAATCCTGCAAGATAAGGAGGCTGGTGAACAATAACCGGTATGATATAATACTGGGCCATTCTGATGGTGAAATAGGCTATTATTGCAAGAGACAAAAATAAAAGTAACATTTTATTTGGTACTTCGGACCAGAGGAAATTATTTTGATTTTCACCAAGATATTTTGTAATAAAAAAATAAAACACAATTCCAACTAAAATGAAAGGAAAGATTTCTAGTGTCATGCACCCTATGGCAAAAATGCCTAAGGATAGATAGTACCTTTTTTCCAGAACTAGTAAGAAAAGACTAAAAAATTCAACCGGGATCAGAGATTCCCAGTGAAAGTCATAGAGTGTACCGGAGATTATTGAAAAATTTAGAAGGTAGAGAAGCACTATGAAAATAATCAGCAAAGAAGATAAATCAGCCTTTTTTGCAAGGTAAAATAGGGGAATTATCGAGAGTGTTACGAACACGGCCTGTAAAATGAACAAGGTTAAAGGGCCGGAATAGATTGCATAGAGATATGAAAACAATAAGGCGAGATATGTCGAATGCACTTGCAAAAAAGAAAGAACTCCATAACCTTCATAGTCGCCGGATTCGTAAAGAAGGTAGCCATGTGTGTTTGTCCAAAGAGACTGCATCCCAATACCCATGTCCCAGTTTGAAGTGAAAAAATCTGTGAATCTAAGATAGGAAAAATAGCTGATTATCGTAATATAAATTACAGCTATGGCAACCAATATCGAAATCAGATGTTTGTCAGTAAATTGCTTAATTTTAGACACTCCTTCTCCCGGTCCTGATTTTATGTTATTCCTTATTACCCGATCAGTACTGTCATTTATTAAATATCACACAATTTCAATCATTCATAAGTTGACTATTGCAATCTGAAAATATATAATAAAGTAGTAATAAAGTAAATCGTCCGGATACTCTGATGATTCATGTCTGAAGAAGATTGCATTTCCGTTATTGTCACAGCGTATAACAGAAAACAGTATCTTGATGAATCTTTAAGATCACTGGAGAGGCAGACGCTGCCAAAAGACAGATTTGAGGTTATACTGATAACCAATTTTGAATTTGACATTTCCGGGTACAGCATGAACATTAGACCAATAGTCATGGAGGGTTCTATAGGTAAATTCATTCAGCGCGGGATACTGGAATCCAATAATGATAGGATATGTTTCCTGGATGATGATGACCTATTTCATCCGCAGAAGCTACAGATTATATTTGACTCATTCGGGCCTGAATATATGTACTTTAAAAATTCTTATAAGATATTTTACAATGCAATAGAATCTTTCAATGAAATTTCGTCATTTAAAGCAGATGAAATAAATTCGTTAGATCTAATTAAAAGATATAGCCACGTATATGATACCAATTTATCATCTATCGCGATTAGAAAAGGGACCGTTGAAAGATTCATCGACGACCTAGTGGATGTGAAAACTGGTCCGGACAACTTCTTCTATCTATGTTTTCTACGATCGGGTGGAAAAGGTCTGAGGTCTAATGAAGTCTTGAGCTATTATAGAATTCATGGAAGTACATCCATGCCTAGTAAGACCAGAGGCACCCAATTTTTTCAAAAGCACATAGAATGGACAAGATTGCTTGTAACCTCATATGAAATGTTTTGCCATACTTTTGAAGATGATAAAGATTTAACGATTTTTCTGAGGTCACAGATAATATATTCAAGAATTTATTTATATACTCTGACACTAGATAGGGCAGACCGGCCAAGCCTTAATTCAATTAAGTTTTTGCTTTTTTACGCTTTTCGTTTTGACTCTCGTCTTATCTTACCAAAAGTAAATTTCGTCATATACGGTATTCTGCCATACATTCTTCCAAATATTGGCAACTTGTTTTATCTTCATCTCCCAAATCACTGAGCAGGGAGTTTCATAAGTTCAACATCCTAGTATGTTGGTGAAGGAGATCCTCTAACCAAACACCGAGAATAGTAAAGAAATGCCAAAAATTGCTCTTTAAAAGAACGCAGGTTATATCATACCAAAGCGGATATTAAGATCACATAAGGTCTTAGGGTTTTCTTAATATTCAACTTGAATCATTTCCGCTATTGCTTTTTTAAGAGAGTATGCGGGCTTAAATTTCAATTCGCTATTGGTCTTCGTCATGTCAGACTGCGTAAACATCTGGTAATTCTTGAAAGGATTCTTTACGTGCGTGATTCTGGAATTACTCTTACTAATTAATTTAACCAATCTTGCAATTTCATTAAATGTTGTTGTTATACCGGTTCCTATGTTATAACTTTCTCCGGCTCTACCATGTTCATAAGCAGCGATTGATGCTGTTGCTGTGTCCTTAACGTAGATGAAATCCCTGCTCTGAGTCCCGTCACCAAATATCTCTATGTCTTTACCTTTAATAGCTGCTGAGATAAATTTTGAAATAGGACTTGCGTAAGCCCCCTTGGTGTTTTCTCCTGGGCCATATGTATTGAAATATCTCAATGACACGCATTCAACTT
>JAKBGP010000060.1 GCA_021833045.1 Thermoplasmata archaeon | reverse complement strand
TACCGGTTCCTAAGGGATATGCATTTATCAAAGTTACTTGCCTTTTTCTTATATCTTTTCTTGTGTTGTGATCTTCCATTTTAATTTGCCAATTTAAGGTATAGAATATAGAATATATCTTATTATTGGTTTGTTCAATCAATTCTTGGGAAATTTTGTTTAAGATTCTTTTTCTTCAACACATCTCTTGGAAATCCATATGTCGTCTTAACTGGGCATTTATTTTTTTCTTTCTTATTGGATCGATGTAGTTTTATTTATGATTTATAATATGTGTGACTCATATCACAGAGGACTCCGTATATGCCATTTTCTATAATGATTAACCTGTGTTGTCGATCTATTTAGGGGGCCAAGACATTAACCTACGTCCGGAAAACCTATAAATAAAAAATAAGAATAGATACGCAATTCTTTTTGCATTCAATTCTATTATTGAGCAGTAAATATATAGTAAAATGACCTCAGGTTTTCTTTTGAAATTAGACAGCGTTCCTAAATCAATATTAAGTTTAACAATTTGGTAGTCTATGGCATTTAAGAAATGCTTCTTTGATTTGAATATATATTTCATTTCATTATAATCTTTAATCACATTTTTTAAAAGGTTATCTTTTTGTATTATATTCTTTTGAATGTCTCCACTGATTATGTGCGTCCAGCTATCTCCAATACGGTAGCGGATTGAAACATCAGACAATGCTATTAAATCATAACCTTCAAAAAGAGCAAAATATGGTAAGAAATAATCAAACAAATAAAAATTTGTTAGAAAAGATTCAGCTTTAATTAGAATAGATTTTTTTATACCAATAGCACTAATTATGGCATTAATACCATATCTTTGTATTTTCAACAATTTAACGAGAGAATCATCCAAAGAGGTGACGTCTATATTTTTATAAACTTTTTTAAAAACATCGTATATTTTTATGTCATCTATTTCGGAATATAGCTCAAAACCAGTTTTTAGGAAACCTAACTTTTCATAATGACTAAATTCGACATAAATCGCCTCCAAATGGTTATCTTTGTAGAGATCGTCATCTTCTAAAAAGCAAATTATATCTCCATTTGATACTTTTACTGCTTCGAAAATCCATCGGGGATATAATTTTTCTTGGGAATAAATTGATAATAACTTGTGTTCTTTAATGAAAGAATCAATGCTTTCATCTATAAAATTTTTCAAAACTATTACTTCATAATACTCTCTATTTAGACTTTGATTCAAGGCGGATTCGATTGCTTTTATCAAGAATTCTTTCCTATTAAATGCTGTTATTATTACTGTTATTTTAATCATATATCGTTCACAATATAGTTCAGATATAAGATCACACAATAATTATTTTTGTATTTGGCATATTGCTCTTTTATTGTTCATCTGAAATTGTAGCTATATTTATTACATGCCTTCAAATATAACGTTTTTAGTTTAATTCACTTATAAATTGAATTTCGATATACAAATTCTCTCACAAAAAGTTTGGAGGTTCAGAGCTACTTTTAAATTCATCAGAAAAGAAACTAAGGTTGTATATCAATATGGCGGCGTGAGAAAGAATCTTACCTTTCTGAATCCGTGAATTTTTAATATTTATACGAAAAATAAAAACTAGAAACGTGCAACAAATTTCTGAAGAATAGAATAAAACTTTGATTTCATATAAGTGGGTAAGGCATCTATGATTAAGTTTTAACAGGGGTTGAGCAAATGAACTGTAAATACAAATACTTGGTTCCAATATCTTTTATATCATAGTAAAGAAAATCTATGCTATTTTCAATACTATTGTGGTATCATACATCTACAAAGAATTAGAATCATTTAACAAAAAGAACCTTTTTTTAAGCATTACGAAACGTAATCACTAGTCAAATTCATTCAATCGACTTGAGAGCATAATGTGTATATAATTGGAATAAACAAAAAAGAAAATTCTAAACATATGGTGATAAAATAATAATTGAAAGTTGTTGAGCCATTTTTTTTACATTGTATATGTTTTTTCTAAAATTCCGGTTTGAATCCAAACTTGACTTGAAATATTTGATATTCAGTTAATTCTATATGTAGAACCACACTTCTCGTTTCTTATTCTATACCTCAATATGATGATACAACATAACTGTGAATTAAATAATTATCTTAGATCAATTAGGAATATTTGAGATAAACTCTACAGGCGACAGATTGAAAAGATATGTTGGAATTGACATAGTAAAGTGCGAGATTTATACCTGCGCAAAGGACGTTCTTCTCAACATTTAATTAGAGGAAATTAAAAGGACAATCTAAATGAAAGATCTCATTAACTTGCAGGTTTATGAAATACTAAAACTTCTGTGAACTATGATGAAGATTGAAAAGTAATTTTAGCAAATAAGAATTTTTACCAAAATTCTTGGAAAATAATATTAACTGATAATTAGATGCACTATAAAACTTTATGAAAATTTTATGGCTTGCACACCGAGATCCTTTGAATCCTAAGGCAGGAGGCGCCGAAAAGATTATCTTGGAGGTAGGGGGAAGACTAGTATTTAATGGATATGAAGTCACAATTTTATCTGGTGGATGGAAAAATTGTCAGAGACACGAGAAAATCAATGGTTTGGATATCTATAGGTATGGATTCCGTGCTGGACCTCATTTAGTACTGCCCGTATTTCTGTTAAAAAGTAATTATGATATAATAATCTCTGATTTAGGTCATGCAGTACCTTGGATAATGCCTGTTCTTTTAAGGAAAAAAAACATCATCTCTTTTCTGCACCTTCATGCTAGGTCATTGCCTGGGCAAGTAAATTTTGTCATGGCAAAAATAATCACTGTAATTGAAAAATTGTATTTCCTCATTTATAGGCATCAGAATTTCGTTACGATATCAAAAACGTCATTGCAGGATCTGATCGAATTGGGTATAAACTCAAAACTTGTGACATTAATACATCCTGGTGTTAATAATGGACTGTTTCACCCACGCAAAAAAACAGAACAACCGTCGATTGTATATTACGGAGGGATGCGATCCTATAAGAGACCAGAAGAAGCGATTTATCTATTAAACGGCCTTTTAGATGAGTTTGATGATATTCATTTATCTATGATTGGCACAGGTATAGAAATGCCCAGGTTGAAATTGTTAGTCAGTAATTTAAATCTAAATTCGTACGTAACGTTTAAAGGAAGGGTTTCCGATGAAGAACTTTCCAAAACAGTTTCCGAAGCATGGTTAAATATACACTCATCTATAACTGAAGGTTGGGGGATATCAATAATAGAGGCAGCTGCAGCAGGAACTCCAACAGTTGCATACAATGTTCCTGGGGTATCAGAGAGCGTTGAGAGTGGAATGAATGGATTAACAGTGCCAGATGGGGATCGTAATGCCCTAAGAGATGCAGCTCTAACGATTCTTTTTGACCATGAATCATGGTCTCTAAAATCTATTGATGTGGCGAAGAAATATTCATGGGAATTGACAACAAAGCTATGGCAAAAGGTTATTCTCAATGTGGCAGTGGAATCAAAGTAATGCGAAGTTGACTTAAGATATATTTAATATTATTAATTCAATACCATTGCATGAAGTCTATTATAACAGGTATATCTGGACAGGATGGTTTCTTTCTATCTAAATTATTATTTAAAAAAAATTATGAAATTATTGGGATAGTAAGGAGAAACAGTTCAATGACTACAGGTACAATGGAAAAGCTTCCAAAAGAAATCAAGGAGAAAATAATAATAGAATATGGGGACTTAACCGATGCCGGTTTCTTTGCAAGGTTAATGGAAAGAGAAAGGCCGGATGAGTTATATCATCTCGCAGCACAGAGCTTTGTTGGATATAGCTTTCAAAATCCGGCATCAACTTATGATGTCAACATATCTGGAACTCTGAATGTAGTAAATGCAGTGAAAGACTATTCTCCAAATACAAGACTTTATTATGCTGCAACTTCAGAAATGTTTGGGCAACCTGAGTCAACACCTCAAAATGAGGAGACACAGTTTAAGCCAAGAAGTCCCTATGCAGTATCCAAATTAGCGGGATTTTGGACCATGAAAACATACAGGGATGCTTACGGAATGTTTATTTCAAACGGAATCCTCTTTAACCACGAAAGTGAGGTTAGGGGGCCAGAATTTGTAACAAGAAAAATTAGTATGGCTGTTTCAAGAATTAAGAATGGAAAGCAGCAGGTGCTTGAACTTGGGAATCTGAATGCAAGGAAGGATTGGGGGTATGCCAAGGACTATGTATATGGCATGTGGCAGATGCTTAACAGTGGATCTGGAGACGATTATGTTCTGGGAACTGGAGAGTTGCATACAGTAAGAGAATTCGTAGAAATTGCATTTCAAGAGGTGGGAATAAAAATACATTGGGAAGGAGAAAATGAAAATGAGATCGGTCTATCAGACGATGGAAAAATCCTTGTAAAGGTCAATAAAGCATTTTTTAGACCACTTGAATCAGACAACTATCTTGCAGACGCTTCGAAAGCAAATAACAAATTAAAATGGAAATCAAAGACTTCATTCAAAGAGCTTATAAAATTAATGGTAAAAAGTGATCTGCAGCAGACAATTGAAAAATGAAAACTAAATATCGGCAATGAAATAAACCTAATTGAATTCATAACAACAATATGGAGAATGGATAAACAAGTTGTTATGTTTCTGTTACCGATCATATTTCCATGGTAAACTTGTTAATCTGGTACAGAACATAATAGTAGAAAGGAACTATTACTGTGCTCTTTGCATGGGTTCTCTTATTCTTTTTTCATGACCTGATAACAAGGATAATTTTCGCAAATAAATGTCCGGAAATTTATGTTGCAAAGTTTAATTTATTAAATTTTCTGAATGATCATGGGACTAAATTTGCAGTAAGGCAAAAGGAGCTTTGAATCTTTAATGGAATGCTTTTATTCCTACATTCTTTTTTTCTGGAATCCAGTAAGGCGCTATAAATCTTCTATTTAGATTTTAATTTTACCAATGCAGGATAAATAAAGCGGTAATCATTCTATATTTTGATATTAAATAAAATTACTCATACACAAGTGGAGAGATCCATACATTTTTATATAGTGGCCTTAGATACCTTTATGGTTTTAGTGTTACAGAACGAGAATAACACGATGTTTAATCAGTATGACTGGCTGAAGGCACGCGTTGACATAGTAATTCCCGCGTTTAACGAAGAGAAAAGAATAGAACCTGTTATTAAGTCAATTGTGAGTTTTATTGAGGAGAATAAGCCTGAATGGAGGCTCATCATTGCCTTAGATGGAGATGATAGAACCGAAGAAATAATCTCAAAATATATGAAAATGTATAATTTCATTTTTATTTCAAGATCCAACTCCAGATCTGGGAAAGGGAGTGCTATTAAAAGAACGGCGAATCTTGTGGATTCAGATTTTGTAATCTTAATGGATGCCGATGGTGCTATATCATTCTCAACCATTGTAAATTATATCAGGAAAGGAATTAGCTCTGATATCACAATATTTTCACGTTACTTGAATTCGGAAAATAATATCCCGCTGCATAGAATGATTATTAGCAGAGGCTTCAATATGCTCCTTAAAATAATATTGGGGATTGATATCAATGATACGCAAAGTGGTTACAAGATCATTAAGACAGATCTTTTTAGGGATGCTTTAAAAAATGTATCGGTAACAAACACCTTTTTTGATGTTGACTTGCTGTACCATTTAAAAAAAAATGGAGTGACATCAGAGGAAATTCCAACGAAATATAACCATTCTGAAGGTTCAAAATTTAACCCTATTACAGAAGTGATTGGGCAGGGGGTATCTCTGCTGGCATTCAGGATCAGACACTCAAGGATATACAAACACATACCTCCGCAAATGGAAAAACTCTACTATGCGATTTTTCTATATATATAGGAGGTTTTTTGACTCTTTGGAGGTGGTAAATTATGAACTGTCATTCATTTACATTTTGTGGATTCGGAGGAAATTTGGATCGTCATAGAGATCAAGATTGTAATGTTTATTATGCATAAATGACTCTTCTACCCACAGCAATGAGAAACGAGCAATGAAACACTTTAACCTATTCTAACATCATACGAATTTTAATTTAAACAAAATTAGAATAAAATGTGATCAGGATGTAAAAAGACTGTTGATCTGTTTTTTACCAAAGGTTCTGGTTTCAATGATACTTTAAGGAAAGAATAGAAGAGATAGTTAGAGAAATGACGGTAAATACGGTTACCAAGAACGGGTGAATCAAAAGGATTCTGTATGTAGGTTTATCAAGCATTATATTGATGAGGTAAGAATGAAGCTGAATAGATATGACCTAAAAAGATAGTGTACATGAATTGCTGTAATTTCGAAAAGATCCTGTACAACCCTAATCTACCTCCATGTTCATATACTTTTTTCCGGTGATCCACTCTTCATTTATGTCCATCATTGTGGTCACAACAAGTCTCAGAAGGGACTGTTCAGACAGGAATGCACCCATCTTCTTTATCCTCAGCCTTTTCTGGCATAATTCACTGTACGCCTTGTAGTTGTACAGTGAAGGATACCATCGTTCAAACATGTCAGATGCCTTGTCCAACCCCTCCTTTATGAAGGTATCCTGTGCCTTTGATACAAGGGATTCGTTTTCAAGGGCCTGCTTTACGATCTGCATTACTGATATCTGTTTCTTCTTCGGTATGAGTTTCATGAGGTTTCGCATGAAATGGACATGGCAGAACTGCCATGCTGCACCCAGGAATGATCTTGTTACGGATTCCTGTATCCCCTTGTGGCCATCTGATATCACCAGTTCAATGCCTTTAAGGCCCCTCTCTTTCAGATCATCAAAGAATGATTCCCATTCCATCTCCGTTTCAGAATCGCATAGCTTGCATGACAGTATCTCCCTTTTTCCCTCACTGTCAATGCCAATGCACACATACAACGCTTTGTTCCCATATTTCCCGTCTTCCCTTATCTTGAAGTATGTTGCATCTATGTAGATGAACTTCATTCTTCTGTCTATCATTCTTTCAAGGAATGATTTTACCTTTGAGTCAAGTTCAGATGCAAGCGTTGAGACATATAAAGCTGATATATTCTCAACCCCTAGGGATTCAACCACATTCATGACATTCCTGGTGAAAACACCCTGTATGTATGATTCCAGTATTACGGAGTTGAGGTTATTCTCAACCCTTGAATATCTCTCAAATACATGGGTGCTGAAGGGAAACTCCCTTATCTGCGGTTTCTTAAGTTCCAGATTCCCGTCTGTTGTTTTCAACGATCTCTTTCTTGGACCGTTCCTGTGTCCCTTTCTCTCTTCCAATCTCTCGTAGGGAAGAGAGGATACCTATATCCTTGCCTCCCCTTCCATGACTGTGTTGAGAAACCATTCCATGAGCTTTTTCTTCCCTTCCTTGCTGTCCAGAAGAAAACTACTTATTATCTCTTTCATTACATCCAATTGGTCCTGCATCTTTTCACCTATTCAAATCTGAATTGTGCAGGACCTCTTCAATTTTACAGCAGATTCAATACACTATCAAAAATTTTAGCAACATAATAACTGTTTCTAATAAAGTAAAAAATGATCTATCTATATTTAATATAGATATGACAAACGTTACAGCAATATATCCACCAATAAATCAACATTTTAAGCCTCTTCAAAGCAAAGAAAAATTGCGGTCTGAATTGAACTTACCACAGGACAAAATATTGATTTTATCCATTTCTTCAATAGAAAGAAGAAAAAATTTATCAACAATTGAAAAAGTGATGGATAAGTTAGATGATACTTACAAGTTAGTAAGAGTTGGTTCAAAAGTTGGGAAAAGTATTACATTCAATAGAGTGGATGATGTCACGGTGAACAAAATTTATAATGCTTGTGATGTTCTTTTATTTCCGTCACTGGACGAGGGGTTTGGCTATCCTGTAGTAGAGGCTTTTGCCACAGGTTTGCCTGTTGTATCATCAAATATACCAATAATGAGAGAGATAGCTGGAGAAGCAGCAGTTTTAGCTGATCCAATGGATGTTGATGACATCATAAAAGGAATAAATAAAGTGCTTGATAATAGAGAGTATTATAAAACCAAGGGATTATCAAGATCATTGAATTATTCATTTGATAGTTTCAAGGATAAAATGGTGAAATATTATAAATCACTTGAAAGGTGATAAGAGACATTCTTTACCTTCTATGAAAAAAAATTCTTCTGACATCCTCCTGTGTAAACGTCAAGGGATTCAACAATTTTCATGACATTCCTGTGAAAACACCCCGTATGTATGATTCGATGATAACTGAGTTAAGGGCCTTCTCAACCCTTGAATATCTCTCAAATACATGGGTACTGAAGGGAAACTCTCTTATCTGCGGTTTCTTAAGTTCCAGTTTTCCATCTGTTGTTTTCAATGATCTCTTTCTTGAACCGTTCCTGTATCCTTGCCTCCTCCATGACTGTGTTGAGAAACCATTCCTTGAGCTTTTTCTTTCCTTCCTTGCTGTCCAGAAGAAAACTACTTATTATCTCTTTCATTACATCTAATTGATCCTGCATTTTTCTCATCTCCTAAATCCGAATTGTGCAGGGCATTTTCAATTTTACAGCAGATTCAATACACTATCTGACAGTAAAAATGTATACCCAACATGCATGATCATGGAATATTGGTTGAACTTAGTTTTAAGTCATTCTAATTCCTTTAAATATCCTGAAAATACACGAATAGAAATATAACGGAATAAAGCATATACCATCCATGAGAAACAAGATATCAGTAATAGGTTCCGGAAACGTAGGGGCATCTGTAGCACAGTTCCTTTCGGTGAGAGATCTTGGTGACATATCACTTTTTGATATTATTGAGGGAGCATCAGAAGGAAAGGCCCTGGATATGATGGAGGGAACACCTCACTGGGGTGTTGACAACAATATAAAAGGATACACAACCATAGACAGGAATGTTTATTCAAACCTCGCTGGATCTGATGTGATCGTGGTTACTGCAGGGCTTGCAAGAAAACCAGGAATGACAAGAGACGACCTTCTCTCAAAGAACGTCCAGATCATAAAGGACATTGCAGAGAATGTGAAGAAATATGCCCCCGATGCAGTGGTTGTCATAGTTTCAAACCCGGCAGACACCATGGCCTATGCGTTCCAGAAAGTTAGCGGAATGAAGCCTGAAAAAATAATGGGGCTTGGAGGCTCTCTTGACAGCGCAAGATTCAGGACATTCCTTGCCATGGAGCTTGGTGTTTCCGTTGAGGATGTGAACGCCTTCGTCATTGGTGGACATGGAGATGACATGGTTCCTTTCATAAGGTATTCAAGCGTTTCCGGCATACCAATAACTACCCTTCTCAGCAGGGAAAAAATCGATGAGATCGTGCAGAGGACAAGATTCGGTGGAGGAGAGATAGTAAACCTCCTGAAGACGGGAAGCGCTTACTATGCACCTGGAATATCCATAACAGCAATGGTTGAATCCATCATAAAGGATAAGAAGAGGGTGATTCCATGTGCTGCATACATAAATAAGGAGAACTCAAAACACTACTCTGCTGAAGGCCTTTTCATTGGAGTTCCCATAAAGATTGGGGAGAAGGGTGTTGAGCACATTTACAAGGTGGAATTCAACGCTGACGAGAAAGCGCTCTGGGACAAAACTGTGAAATCAGTAACAGAAAATGCACAGAAAGTGGATCAGTTCCTTTCATCGAACTGATCTTTTCCCTTTTTTATTTTCCATATAGCTTTTATAGAAATCAGGGTAGTGAGAATATTTCACTGGATCCTCATGATCTGCCTCCATGAAGCCCTTAAGCCTGAGAAGGCAGGAATCACATTTTCCACATGCTTCTTCATTTCCAATATAGCATGAATGCGTTAATTCGTATGGTGTTCCCAGGCTCATTCCATATTTTATAATTTCAGCCTTGCTCATTTCCTGTAGGGGTGCTTCTATTTTCAAGTTGTGTGAAAATGCCAGCCCTGTTTTGAGGGATTTTTCCATGGATGAGATGAATTCGGGCCTGCAGTCTGGATATCCAGAATAATCCACTGCATTCACGCCTATCATGATTCTTTCACAATTCCTGATGTCAGCAAATGCACCTGCTATGGAAAGAAAAATTATGTTCCTACCTGGAACGTATGTATTTGGAATTTCTTCCCTGTGAATTTTGCCATGTTCCACATCCACATCTGATGTGAGGGAACTCCCTCCAAACTGCCTCAGGTTAAGGGAGAATACAGTTCTCTCCACACCCATCCTTTCCGCTATCTTCTTCGAGGATTCCAGTTCTATGCTGTGCCTCTGGCCATAATCAAAACTCAGGCAGGTAACCCCATATCCCTTTGAGAGTGCATGGGAGAGAACAGTGGTTGAATCCAGCCCGCCAGAGAGAAGAACAAGTGCCTTCAGTCCAGTTCCTCCTCCCATGTGGCCTTCTGGCCAGGCCCTTCATAGACAGACAGTTCCATTTTCCTTACATTTGGAGGGATATTGACATTTTTCCTGATTGTTTCTGCCATGTATTTTGCAATTTCCTCACTGGATGTGTGCTTCACATCACATATGAAAACAAATTCTTCCGGTATGACCATTTCATGATTCTCATACCTGATCCTGTATGAGTTTCCTTCCTTTGTGTATGTTACATCTTCACCTTGCAACGGGAGTAT